>DASZVK010000166.1:0-6249 GCA_035547175.1 Solirubrobacteraceae bacterium | reverse complement strand
GAGGTCGTAGCCGAAGTCCTCGGCGAACGTCTGCACGGCGTCCTTGACCGCGGCCTGCGTCTCGTCGGACCAGTCGCCGCCCGCGATCGTGTCGAGCAGCTCGGTGGACTCGGCCTGCAGGCGCTGCGTCAGGCCCTCGAGGAACTCGGTCACCTTGTCGGTCAGGATCCGGTCGAGGAAGCCGTTGGTGCCGGCGTAGACCTGCACGACCTGCACGGCGACCGGCAGCGGCGAGCGCTCGTTCTGGTTGAGCATCCGCACCAGGCGTGACCCGCGGGCCAGCGTCTTCTGCGTGTCGGCGTCGAGGTCGGAGCCGAACTGGGCGAAGGCCTCGAGGTCGCGGTACTGCGAGAGCTCGATCTTCAGGCGGCCGGCGACCTTCTTCATCGGCGAGATCTGCGCGTTGCCGCCCACGCGCGACACCGAGATGCCGACGTTGATGGCCGGGCGCACGCCCGCGTAGAAGAGCTTCGGCTCGAGGAAGATCTGGCCGTCGGTGATCGAGATGACGTTCGTCGGGATGTAGGCCGACACGTCGCCGGCCTGCGTCTCGATGATCGGCAGCGCGGTCAGCGAGCCGCCGCCGAGGTCGTCGTTGAGCTTGACCGCGCGCTCGAGCAGGCGGCTGTGCAGGTAGAAGACGTCGCCCGGGTAGGCCTCGCGACCGGGCGGGCGGCGCAGCAGCAGCGACATCTGGCGGTACGCGTAGGCGTGCTTGGTCAGGTCGTCGTAGATGCAGAGCGCGTGGCCCCCCTTGTAGAGGAAGTACTCCCCCATCGCGCAGCCCGCGTACGGGGCGAGGAACTTGATCGGAGCGGCCTCGTCGGCGGCGGCGGCGACGATGATCGTGTTGTCCAGCGCGCCGGCCTCGGCGAGCGTCTCGGCGAGCTGCACGACGGTCGCCATGCGCTGGCCGATCGCCACGTAGACCGAGACGATGCCGGAGTCCTTGTTGTTGATGATCGTGTCGACGCCGATCGTCGTCTTGCCGACCTGGCGGTCGCCGATGATCAGCTCGCGCTGGCCGCGGCCGATCGGGATCATCGAGTCGATCGCCTTGATGCCGGTCTGCATCGGCTCGGTGACGGGCTGGCGCTGGACGACGCCGGGCGCCTTGAACTCGGCCGGGCGGCGCTCGGAGAACTCGATGTCGCCCTTGCCGTCGAGCGGGTTGCCGAGCGGGTCGACGATGCGGCCCAGCAGGCCCTCGCCGACGGGGATGTCGAGGAGCTCGCCGGTGCGCTTGACCGTGTCGCCCTCGACGACCCTGTCCCACTCGCCGAACAGCACGGCGCCGACGTTGTCGGACTCGAGGTTGAGGGCCAGGCCGGTGACGTCGTGGGGGAACTCGAGCATCTCGAACGCCATCGCGTTCTCGAGGCCGTGCACGCGCGCGATGCCGTCGCCGACCGACAGGACGGTGCCGACCTCGGTCAGCTCGGCCTGGCCGGAGCCGAGGCCCTCGATGCGGCTCTTGAGGATGGACGTGATCTCGTCGGGCTTGATCTGCATGGTGGGTGTGGGACTCCTTAGGCGGCCGTGGCGACCGACTTGCGAAGCTGATCGAGGCGGTTGCGGATGGAGGCGTCGAGGATCGAGTTGCCGACGCGCAGGACGATGCCGCCCAGGACGTCGGGGTCGACCTCGCGCGTGAGCTGCACCGTGCGACCGGTCTGCTGGCCGATCGCCGTGCCGATGCCGTCGACGGTGGCGTCGTCGAGCGGGACGGCCGACGTGATCGTCACCGGCAGGAGGCGGTTCTCGCGCTCCCACAGGCGGTCGAGCTCGCGGCGGATGCGGAAGATGACCGGCGTGCGGTGGTTGTCGACGAGCAGCTCGAGGAAGTTGGCCACCGTCTCGTCGGCGTCGGTCACCGCCCGGCGCAGGCCCTCCTTCTTCTCCTCGGTGGAGAAGTTGGGCGAGAACAGGAAGACCCGCAGGTCGGCCTGCTCGGCGACGGCGTCGGCGAACTGGCCGACCTCGGAGCGCACGCGGTCGAGGCTGCCCCGCTCGCGGGCGACCTCGAACAGCGAGCGCGCGTAGACGGCGGCGATCTCCTCCATGGCCTAGGACGCGTCCCCGGCCAGGGCCGTGAAGTCGAGCTCGTCGAGCGCCTCGCGGACGAGGCGCTGCTGGTCGTCGGCGTCGAGCGTCTTGCGGGTCACCTTCTCGGTCGCCCGGACGGTCAGGTCGGCGACCTCGCGGCGGATCTCCTGGATCGCGCGGCGGGTCTCGGCCTCGACGTCGCGCCGCGTCTGGGCCAGCAGCTCCTCGCGCTTGGCCCGGGCCTGGTCGAGCGACTCGCGCTCGTGGACCTCGGCCGCCCTGCGGGCGCGCGTGACGATCTCCTCGGCCTGGACGCGGGCGTCCTTGAGCCGCTCGCGGTACTCCTCGAGCAGCGCCTCGGCCTCGGCCTTGGTCTTCTCGGCGACGTCGATCGAGTCCTCGATCATGCGCTGGCGCCTGTCGAGCGCGTCGGCGATCCGCGGCCAGGCCACCTTGGCCAGGACGATCATCGCGACGACGAACACGAACAGCGTCCAGCACATCAGCCCGATCCCGGGCTGGACGAGGAAGCTGCCGGAGGACTTCTCTGCGGCGAGCAGCATCTACAGGAAGAAGGCGAGCAGGCCGGCGACGAGGCCGTAGAAGAAGCAGGCCTCGGTCAGGGCGAAGCCCAGCCACTGGATCGACGTGACCTCGTCACGCATCTCGGGCTGGCGGGTGATCGACTCGATGACCTTGCCGAAGATCGTGCCGATGCCCACGGCGGCGCCCGCGGCGCCGAGGCCACCGCCCACGCCGAGCGCGATCGCCTTGCCGGCGTCGGCGGCGCCGGTGTCCGCCGCGGCGGCGAGGGTGGTGATGAAGGCCGAGATCACGTGTGTAGCTCCTTTTGACTTCAGTGGGACTCGGCGACGGCGCCGCCGAGGTAGATGGCAGTCAGCGTGGCGAAGATGAACGCCTGCAGGCCGGCGACCAGGCCGACCTCGAAGAGGAAGATGGGAAGGCCGAACACGAGCGGGATCCAGCCGAGCGCGGCGATCCCGAGCAGGACCGCGAGCGCGCCGCTCATGAACAGGATGATCAGGTGGCCGGCGAGGATGTTGGCGAAGAGCCGGATCGAGAGCGACAGCAGCCGCATCAGGTTCGACATGACCTCGAGGCCGAAGATGAAGACGGCCATCGGGCCGTGCACGCCCGCCGGGATCAGGCCCTTGAGGTAGCCGATCGGGCCCTTGGCGCGGATGCCCTCGACCGTGTAGCTGACGAAGACGATGATCGCCAGCATCAGCGGCACCGACACGTTGGCGCTCGCCGAGTAGAGGCTGAAGCTCGGGATGTGCGCGCCGAACAGCGAGAACGTGTGCTCGGTGTTCGTCGGCAGCGGGATGTAGCCGATCAGGTTCGAGAAGAGGACGAAGAGGAACAGCGTCGAGACGAACGGGAACCACTTCGCCGCCATCCGATCGTCCATCGAGCCGCGCGTGATGTAGTCGCGCATCAGCCTGAAGAGGACCTCGACGAGCGTCTGCACGCGGTTGGGCCGGGCCTGCATGCGGCGCGCGACGTAGACCATCGTCAGGCAGGTCAGCAGCCCGGCGATGATCAGGTACATGACCGCCTTGTTGAAGTCGATCGGCCCGAGGCTGAACCAGGTGTCCAGCTTGAACTCGTTCTGCGGCTGGAACGCGTCGTTGTCCGTGCGGCTCCAGCCGGTGAGCGCGACGATCAGCACCACGCCGCCGACGTAGACGCCGGCGCCGGCGAGCAGCTTCTGCTTGAGGGTCATGGACGGACGGCGTTCCTGTGGGGGGTCGAGGAGGCGCGGGCGACGGACGATGCGCCGAGGTACACGGTGAAGACGATCAGGGCGAGGGCGGCGCCCATCACGGCGTCGTCCCGCTCGCCGATCAGCCGGGCGGCCACGACGGCGGCTGCGACGATCAGGACGCGCGCCATCATGCCAGCAAAGTGGGTGCCGATGCGTGCCGCCGCGGCGGCCCCGCGACGCTCGGCGCGCGAGTCGAGCCAGTCGACCCCGAGGCGGGCCCCGGTCCAGGCGACGGCGACGCACGCCCAGCCGATCACCGGCAGGCCCGCGAGCGCGACGAAGATGCCCGCGGCCAGCGCGAGCGAGATGTCCAGGTAGCGGACGGCGATCATCGGCTCAGAGGTCCCGGAAGCGGACGATGACAGCCCACGTCCCGCCCGCGAGGCCGATGAAGACGCCGACGATCAGGCACGGCGCGACGGCGCCGAGCAGCGTGCCGAGGCCCCAGCCGACCAGCGTGCCGAGGACAACCCCGCCGAGGATCAGCGTGCCCGCCGTCGCTCCCCGGGAGGTGCTCTTCCGGGAAGGCGTCATGGTCATCGTTGGGACACGTCGTGTCGTCGCTCATCGGAGAAGGACGAAGCCCTCGCCGAGGCGATGACTCCGGTAAGACGGCCGCGCCCTCGCCAGGGCGCGGTACCTACGCGCGCGCAGGATAGCCATCTCGACGAGCTTGTAACAACTTTGTGACGGCTCGCACGCAGTCGGGGCCAGAACGGCCGACCGGCGCGGACCGAACCGGGGCGACTCAGGACGGCGACGGGCCGAGCACGTGCTCGATCGCGGGCAGGACGTCCTCGGGGCCCCGGGCGAGCACGACCTTGGTCCCGGGCGCGTGGGCCGTGACGATGTTCAGCACGCGGTTGAACCACCGGGTGGTGGCCTCGGTCGCCGGGAAGCCGACGGCGTCCTGGCCGTTGATGAAGCCGCCGATCACCACCCCGTCGTAGGAGTCGGCCTCGAGCTCGGAGACCAGCCGGGCGTCGCCCGCGGGATCGTCGGTGAGCGCGAAGTTCGTCGAGCGCAGCCCCAGCGACCGCAGGTGGTTCTGGATCCCGATCGCCATGTCGGCGTGCTTGCCGAAGCCGAGCAGGCGCCAGCCGGTCGCGGGGAGCGGGACGAGGTCGGTCGCCTGGGGCATGCTGCCGGTCATGTCGGAGCCTCCATCGCTGATATGAGAGAACACTCTCATGACACTACCTGAATCGCGTGTTGCTGTCGAGGTCGCGCGAGCGAGCTACAGTCACGGCGTGACCGAGCGCCGAGCCGGCCGCCACAACCAGCGCGAGCGGACCCGCCGGGCGATCGTCGCCGCGGCCGCCCGCCTCATCGAGGAGGGGTCGCTGCCGTCGACCGCCGAGGTGGCCGAGGCCGCGCTCGTGTCGCCGGCCACCGCCTACCGGTACTTCCCCGACAACCTCGGCCTGCTCGGCGCGGCGCTGCAGGACGCGTCGAGCGGCCTCGCGGCGCGCTTCGCCCCCGACCTCGACGACGCTCCCGAGGACCCGCTCGCCCGGGCCGAGGAGGCCGCCGGCGCCTATCTCGAGCGGATCGCGTCGCGCGAGCGGCTGATCCGCGGCGTGATCGCCCTCTCGCTGCTGCGCTCCGTCGACGCCGCCGCCCCGAGCGAGGCGGCGGCCGAGGTGCGGCCCGGGTTCCGCCGCGCCTGGATCGACGAGGCCCTGCGCCCGCTGCGGGGCCAGGTGCCGCGCGCGCGCCTGCGCCGGCTCGAGCTGGCGCTCGGCGTGATCATGGGCCCCGAGGCGCTGATCGCGCTCCGGGACACGATGGGCGCCGAGCCCGAGGAGGCCGCCGCGGTGTGCCGCTGGATGGCCCGCGCGCTCACGGCGGCGACGCTCGACGAGCCGCCCGCCCGCCGGCGACGGACGGCCTAGGCGGCCGCGGCCGCCGCCTACGACGCTCGTCGAGTGCCCGTCGAGGGCGCGCGTCGCAGGGCCGATCATCCGGCATCGTGCCGGTCCTGCCGATCGTCGCCTGGTCGCTGGTCGTGGTCGCCGTCGCCTGGTCGGTGGCGGGGCTGGTGGCGTTCGCGCGCTTCGCGCGCCGCGAGGCCACGCTGCTGGGCGAGGCGCCGCCCGAGCCGCCGATCGCGCCGCGCGTGCGGCTCGGCGAGCTGCTGCCCGCCGACGCCCCGCCGTCCGTGAGCGTCCACCGCTCGCCCGCGGCCGACGTCGCCTCGGCCTAGCCGCGCTCCTCGATCGTCAGCAGGCCGCCGCGGCCGGCGTGCTCGACCTGGAGCGTGACGTGGTCGATCGCCCAGTCGTCGTGCAGCTGGCGCTCGAGCTCGGCGCGGATCCCGTGGCAGTCGGCCTCGGGCGCGACCATCACGTGCGCCGACAGCGCCGGGAAGCCCGACGCCACCTCCCACACGTGCAGGTCGTGGACCTCGACGA
>DASZVK010000165.1:0-4682 GCA_035547175.1 Solirubrobacteraceae bacterium | reverse complement strand
GCACCGGGCGGTCCGCGCCGCCGGCGGCGACGTCGCCGCCGAGCAGGCGCTCAAGGCGCGCGATCTGCCCAAGTGGCTCGTCGCCGAGGCGACCCGGCTGGGCGCGCACCTCGACGGCGCCGCCGCGCACGCGCTGGTCGCCCACGTCGGCGAGCGCCAGCAGCGGCTGCTGCGCGAGCTGGAGAAGCTCGTGCTCGAGCACTCCGGGCCCGACCATCCGGTGCGGATCGGCGTCGAGGAGGTCGACGCGGCCGCGGCGATCTCCGCCGAGCATCAGGTCTGGGGGCTGGTCGACGCGCTCGTCGCCCGCGACGAGGCGACGGCGACGCGGCGCTTCGTGGAGCTGCGCGCCCAGGGCGAGACGATGCCGCGCCTGGTCCCGCTGATGGCGCGGCGCGTGCGCGAGGTGCTCGGCTACGCGGCGCGCCTCGAGGCCGGCGAGTCGCCGGCCCAGCTCAAGGCCTCGGCGACGGGCAGCCCGTGGGCGGCCGAGCGGCGCATCAAGGAGGCGCGGGCCGCCGACCCGGCGGCGCTGCGCGCCGCGCTCGTCGCGCTCGCCGACCTGGAGCTCGACACGCGGGGCGCCAGCGAGCTCGACGACGACACCGCCGGCGTGATCGCGATCGCGTCGATCTGCGAGCGGTAGGCGACGCGCGCTAGGACTTCGCGCCGGCGCGCAGGCGCGCGGCGCGGGACTTCTTGCGCGCGCCCGTGTTGCGGTGCAGCGCGCCCCGCTTGACCGCCTTGTCGATCGTGCGGACCAGCGTCCTGTGATCGGCGTCGGCGGTCTCCTCGTCGCCGGCGGTCACGGCGGCCTCGAGCCGGCGGAAGTACGTCCGGACCGCCGACGTGTAGCGGCGGTTCTCGAGGCGCTCGCGCTCGGAGCGGAGGATGCGCTTCTTCTGGGATGCGATGTTCGCCATGGAGCGGGCAGGAGTGTAGCGGCCCTCGACGTAGAGTCCCCGGGAGTTGCCCGCTCCACAGGAGGGTCCCACAAGGCGCCCCGCCGCCCGCGGCGTGGCGCGCAACACGATCGTCTTCAGCGTCGCGACGGGCCTCTCCCGGATCGCGGGGCTGGCGCGCGAGATCGTCGCCTCGAGCTTCTTCGCGACCAGCGGCCCGTTCAGCGCCTTCACGATCGCCTTCCAGGTCCCCAACCTGGTGCGGAGCCTGTTCGCCGACGCGGCGCTCAGCTCGGCCTTCGTGCCCGTCTTCACCGAGCTGCTGGAGAAGGGGCGCCGCCGCGAGGCGTTCCGCCTGGCGAGCACGCTGTTCTTCGTCATCGCGGCGATCCTCGGCCTGCTGACCGTCGTGTTCATCGCCGCCGCGGGCGTCGTCGTGCCGCTGTTCACGGGCGGCGGCTTCGACCACTCGCTCGACCAGCTCACCGTCGGGCTGTCGCGCGTGCTGTTCCCGATCGTGCTGCTGCTCGCGATCAACGGCCTGCTCGTCGGGGTCCTCAACGCCTACGACCACTTCGGCGTGCCGGCGATCTCGCCGCTGGTGTGGAACGTCGTGATCCTCGTGTTCCTCGTCGGCTCGCGCGTGGTGCTGTCGGGCGACGCGCAGCTCTACGGCTACGCCGTCGGCATCGTCGCCGGGACGCTCGTGCAGCTGCTGATGACGTTGCCGGTGCTGCGCCGGCTCGGCTTCCACCTCGAGCTGAGCTTCGACTGGCGCGACCCGCGCGTGCTCCAGGTGCTGCGGCTGATGCTGCCGGTCACGATCGGCCTGGGGATCATCAACTTCGACCTGCTGATCAACTCGACGCTGGGGTCGCTGATCTCCGACCAGGCGCCGCGCGCGATCGACGCCGCGTTTCGCATCTACATGCTGCCGCAGGGCATGTTCAGCGTCGCCGTGGCGACCGTGCTGTTCCCGGCGATGAGCCGCTACGCCGCCCGCGCCGACCTGGTCGGCCTGCGCGGCCTGCTGGCCCGGGGCCTGCGCCAGATCAGCCTGCTGCTGATCCCGGCGGGCGCGGCGACGCTCGCGCTGGCGACGCCGATCACGCGGCTGATCTACGAGCACGGCTCGTTCGGCGACCAGTCGACGGCGGAGGTCGCCAAGGCGCTGTTCTGGTTCTCGTTCAGCCTGCCGTTCAGCGGCATCAACCTGCTGCTGACGCGGACGTTCTTCAGCCTGCAGATGCCGTGGCGGCCGACGACGCTGGCGCTCGGCAGCCTGGTCGTCAACCTCGGCGTGTCGCTGGCGCTGTACCGGCCGCTGGGGATCGCCGGGCCGGTGATCGGCACGGCCGTCGCCAACCTCGCGATGGCGGCGATGCAGGCGCACTGGGTGAGCCGCGAGCTCGGCGGCATCGAGGCGCGCGAGACGCTCGGCGCGATCTTCGCGATCGTCGTCGCCTCGGTCGTGCTGGGCGCCGTGGCGTGGCTGGTGTGGACGGGCCTCGACCAGCTCCTCGGCCGCGGCCTGCTGGCCGAGCTGATCTCCGTCGGCGGCGGGCTCGTCGCGGGCGCCTACGCCTACCTGCGCTGCGTGCTGTTCCTGCGCATCCCCGAGGCGCATCGCACCTGGCGGTACCTGTCGGCGCGCGTGCCGGCGCTGCGCTCGCTGGCCTAGCCCCGGGCGCGCCGGGGCGCGAGGAGGCGAGCCCTACGCTTCGGCTGCTCCATGGCCGACCAGGCGCTCATCCGCAACTTCTCGATCATCGCCCACATCGACCACGGCAAGTCGACGCTGGCCGACCGCATCCTCGAGATGACGCACACCGTCGACCCGCGCCAGATGCGCGAGCAGGTGCTCGACTCGATGGACCTCGAGCGCGAGCGGGGGATCACGATCAAGGCGCAGGCGGTGCGCGTCTACTACGAGGCCCGCGACGGGCGGACCTACCAGCTGCACCTGATCGACACGCCCGGGCACGTCGACTTCACCTACGAGGTCAGCCGCTCGCTGGCCGCCTGCGAGGGGGCGCTGCTCGTCGTCGACGCCTCGCAGGGCGTCGAGGCGCAGACGCTCGCCAACACCTACCTGGCGATCGACTCGGGCCTCGAGCTGATCCCGTGCCTGAACAAGATCGACCTGCCCGGCGCCGAGCCCGAGCGCGTCGGCGAGGAGGTCGCCGAGCTGCTCGGCGAGCCGGCCGAGGAGATCCTGCGCATCAGCGGCAAGACGGGGGAGGGGGTCGCCGACGTGCTCGAGCAGCTCGTCGCGCGCGTGCCGCCGCCGGCCGGCGATCCCGACGCGCCGCCGCGGGCGCTGATCTTCGACTCCGAGTTCGACCAGTACCGCGGCGTGATCGCCTACATCCGCGTCGTCGACGGGGTCTTCCGCAAGGGCGAGGCGATCAGGGCGATGGCCGCCGGCACGCAGGCCGACATCGACGACATCGGCTTCTTCACGCCGGCGATGTCGCCGGCCGCCGAGCTGTCGGCCGGCGAGGTCGGCTTCCTGATCACCGGCATCAAGGACGTCACGCAGCTGCGCGTCGGCGACACGCTGACGACGAGGGCCAACGCGGCGAGCGAGCCGCTGCCGGGCTACAAGGACGTCAAGCCGATGGTCTTCTGCGGTCTGTTCCCGCTCGACGGCGAGGACTACCCGGACCTGCGCGACGCGCTGGAGAAGCTCAGCCTCAACGACGCGGCGCTGACCTGGGAGCCCGAGACCTCCGACGCGCTCGGCTTCGGCTTCCGCTGCGGCTTCCTCGGGCTGCTGCACATGGACATCGTGCGCGAGCGGCTCGAGCGTGAGTACGACCTCGAGCTGATGGCGACGATGCCCAGCGTGTCGTTCGAGGTGACGCTCACCGACGGCAGCGCGGTCGAGGTCCACAACCCGTCCGACATGCCCGACCCGGCGCGCATCGCGGAGGTCCGCGAGCCGGTGATCAAGGCGTCGATCCTGACGCCGGCGACGTACATCGGCGCGGTCATGGAGCTCTGCCAGGAGCGCCGCGGCGAGCACCTCGGCATGCACTACCTCGGCCCCGACCGCGTGCAGATCGAGTACGAGCTGCCGCTCGCGGAGATCGTGCTGGACTTCTTCGACCAGCTCAAGTCGCGCACGCGCGGCTACGCCTCGTTCGACTACGAGCTCAGCGGCATGAAGCCGTCGAACATGGCCAAGCTCGACGTGCTGCTGGCCGGCGACCCGGTCGACGCGCTGTCGCTCGTCGTGCACCGCGACAAGGCCTACGACGTCGGCCGCGCGCTGACCGAGAAGCTGCGCGCGAAGATCCCGCGCCAGCAGTACGACGTCCCGATCCAGGCGGCGATCGGCTCGCACATCATCGCCCGTGAGACGGTCAAGGCCTACCGCAAGGACGTGACCGCCAAGTGCTACGGCGGCGACATCAGCCGCAAGCGCAAGCTGCTCGAGCGCCAGAAGGAGGGCAAGAAGCGCATGAAGCAGGTCGGCCGCGTCGAGGTCCCCCAGGAGGCGTTCCTGGCCGTGCTCGAGCTCGGCGACGACGGGCGCTAGCCGGCGGCGCGTCCGCGGTCGGACGTTCCGCTTCAGTCCCGCGCCACGCGTGCCGATACAGCACCTGTTGATGCGTGGACGAACGCCCCATCGGCTCGCCGTGGCGCTGATCGCCGGCGGCGCCGCCGTTCTCTGCGCGGCCCAGGCCGCCCAGGCCGCGCCCGGCCGCGGCTTCCAGTCGCACGGCAGCCCCGGGCGCTACGCGCCCGCCCCGGCCCCGCCGCCGGGGACGCCGC
>DASZVK010000164.1:0-6550 GCA_035547175.1 Solirubrobacteraceae bacterium | reverse complement strand
GGCGAAGTGGTGGGCCAGGTCGGCCAGCGCGCGCCCATCGGGCTCAGGCGCCGCGCGCTCGAGCGCCTCGGCGATCCGCAGGTGCAGCTCGGCCCGGCGCACGCCGCCGAGGCCGTCGTAGAGCGCGCGGCGCACGAGCTCGTGGGTGAAGCGGTACGCGAGCGCACGGCCGGGCAGCTCCTCGACGAGCCCGCCGCGCACCGCCGGCTCGAGTGCGTCCAGGCGCCCGACCGCCTCGGGCGCGGCGGCGCGCAGCAGCGTCAGCTCGAACGCCGGGCCGGCCACCGCGGCCAGCTCCAGCAGCGCGCGCGTGTCGTCCTCCAGGCGCGCGAGGCGCTGGCCGACGACCTCGCGGACGCCGTCGGGCGCGGCGATCTCGGCCGGCGGCACGACCGGCGCCACGCAGCCGTCGCGGACGACGACCGCCTCGCGCTCGACCAGCGCGCGCCACAGCTCGCACAGCAGGAACGCGTTGCCCTCGGTCAGGTCGCGCAGCGCCCGCACCAGGCCGCGGCCCTCGCGGTCCACCCGGGCGCCGCTCGCCCGGCGCACGAACTCGGTCACGTCGGCCTCCCCCAGGCCGGCCAGGTGCAGGCGCACGACGTCGTCGGCGCGGCGCAGGTCGGCCAGCGCGTCGGCCAGCCCGGGCGGCACCTCGGCCTCGGTGTCGCGGAACGTGGCCACGACGAGCACGCGCCCGTCGGTCGAGCGCGCGAGGTGCCGCAGGAGCAGCAGCGTCGCGCCGTCGGCCCAGTGGAGGTCCTCGACGACGATGAGCACCGGGGCGCGGGCGCCCGCCCCGCCGAGCAGGTCGGCCACCGCCGCGTGCAGGCGGTGGCGCTCGGTGTCCGGGTCGGCCGCCGCCGCCGCGGACAGGTCGCCCACCAGGGTGCGCAGCTCGGGCAGCAGGCGGGCCAGCTCGCCCCCGGTCGCGCCGAGGTCGGCGCGCAGCGCGGCCGCGTCGGTGGACCGCACGAGCCGCCCGAGCGCGTCGGCGAACGGCTGGTAGGGCGTGCGCACGACGGCGTCGCAGGCGCCGTAGAGCACGGTCACGCCGTCCGCCGCGACCGCCTGGGCCAGCTCGCGCACCAGGCGGCTCTTGCCCGACCCGGCCTCGCCGCCGACCAGCGCGATCCGGCGGCCATCGTCGGCGCCGCGCGGGACCAGCGCGCGCAGGCGGCCGAGCTCGGCGGCGCGCCCGACGAAGGGAGACGACGGCGGCAGCCTCAGCGGCCCCGGCAGGAGGGTGGCTTCGAGCATCTCGGCGCGATGGTCAGGATTGATCATCCCAGCCCCGTCCGGGCGCGCAAGCGCTCGGGCGAAAGTCGGTCAATGCAGGTCATGACGCCGGGCGCGCGCTCGCCTACGGTCGGCCGGACACCATCGCGACCAGGTAGGAGGCAGACGCAGATGAGCACGACCACGACGGTGGCCGACGCGGCCCGGCAGGAGCTGCGGTCGTTCGACGGCGAGCTGATCGGCCCGGCGGACGCCGGCTACGAGGGCGCCCGGGCGGTCTTCAACGCGATGATCGACCGCCGGCCGGGCCTGATCGCCCGCTGCGCGAGCGCCGAGGCGGTGGCCGACGCGATCGCCTTCGCCCGCCGCCACGAGCTGCCGCTCGCCGTGCGCGGCGGCGGCCACAACGGCGGCGGGCTCGGCACCTGCGACGACGGCGTCGTGGTCGACCTCTCGCCGCTCGACGCGATCGCCGTCGACCCGGCCGCGCGAACCGTCACGGTCGGCGGCGGCGCGACCTGGGGCCGCGTCGACGCCGCCACCCACGAGCACGGGCTGGCCGTCCCCTCCGGCATCATCTCGACCACCGGCGTGGGCGGGCTCACGCTGGGGGGCGGCATCGGCCACCTCTCGCGCCGCTTCGGCCTGACCGTCGACAGCCTGCTCGCGGCCGACGTCGTGCTGGCCGACGGCACGCGGGTGCGCGCCGACGCCGACGAGCACCCCGACCTGCTGTGGGCGCTGCGCGGCGGCGGCGGGAACTTCGGCGTGGTGACCTCGTTCCGGTTCCGCGCCCACCCCGTCTCGACGGTGATCGCGGGGCCGACGTTCTGGCCGATCGAGCAGGCCGAGGAGGTCATGCGCTGGTACCGCGGCTTCCTGCCCGCCCAGCCGCGCGAGCTCAACGGCTTCCTGGCGCTGATGACGATCCCGCCGGCCGAGTTCCTGCCCGCCGAGCTGCACCTGCGCCGGGTGTGCGCCGTCATCTGGTGCTACGCGGGCGACGACGAGGCCGCGGCCACCGAGCTGCTGGAGCCCGCCACCGCGGTCGGCACGCCGCTGCTGCACCACCCGGCGCCGGTCCCGCTGCCGGCGCTGCAGAGCCTGTTCGACCCGGTCTACCCGCCCGGGCACCAGTGGTACTGGCGCGCCGACTTCGTGCGCGAGCTGCCCGACGCGGCGATCGCCCGCCACGTCGAGCACGCCGAGCGGCTGCCGACGCCGCAGTCGACCATGCACCTGTACCCGATCGACGGGGCCGTCCACGACGTGGGCCCGGCCGAGACGGCGTTCGCCCACCGCGGCGTCACCTGGGCCGAGGTCATCGTCGGGGTCGATCCCGACCCGGCCAACGCCGCGCTCGTGCGCGACTGGACGGTGGCCTACTGGGAGGCGACGCATCCCCACTCGGCCGACGGCTCGGCCTACGTCAACTTCATGATGGACGAGGGCGAGGCCCGCGTCCGGGCCAGCTACGGCGACAACTACGCCCGCCTGGCCCGGGTCAAGCGCGCCTACGACCCGGACAACGCGCTGCGCGTCAACCAGAACATCCGCCCGGCCGAGCGCTTCTGAGCGCCGGCAGGCGGGCGGGGCCGACCCCGGCCCCGCCCGCCTACGGGTAGACGCCGCGCAGCCGGGCCGCCGCCGCGACGCGCTCGACGGCCGCCACCAGCGCCGCCGTGCGCCAGTCGATGCCGAGGCGCTCGGCGCTGTCGAGCACGCGGCCCGTCGCCGCCCTCAGCAGCCGGCGCAGGCGCTCCTCGATCTCGACGAAGTCCCACTCGTAGCGCTGGACGTCCTGCACCCACTCGAAGTAGCTGACGGTCACGCCGCCGGCGTTGGCGAGCACGTCGGGCACGACGAGGACGCCGCGCTCGGCGAGGATCGCGTCGGCCTCGGGCGTCGTCGGGCCGTTGGCGGCCTCGACGATCAGCCGCGTCCGCAGCCGGTCGGCGTTCTCGGCCGTGATCTGGCGCTCGAGCGCGGCGGGGACGAGCACGTCGCAGGGCACCTCCAGCACCTCGGTGCGGCCGACGGGCTCGCCGAGCGGGCAGCCGTCGAGCGCGCCGTGCTCGGCGACCCAGCGCGCCACCGCGGCGACGTCGAGCCCGCGGTCGTCGCGCAGGCCGCCGCTGCGGTCGGCGATCGCGACGACCTTCGCGCCCAGCGCGGCGAGCTCGCCCGCGGCGACCGAGCCGACGTTGCCGAAGCCCTGGACGACGACGGTCTGGTCGCGCAGCGGCCGCCCGAGCCGCTCGGTCACGGCCTCGGCGACGTAGACGACGCCCAGGCCGGTCGCCGGGCGCCGCGCCTCGGTGCCGCCGAGCACCGGCGGCTTGCCGGTGACGATCTCCGGGACCGAGTAGCCGACCGCCTGCGAGTAGGTGTCGTACAGCCAGGCCATCTCGCGCTCGCCCGTGCCCATGTCGGGCGCCGGGATGTCCTCGTCGCGGCCGATGACGGGGATCAGCTCGGAGGCGTAGCGGCGGGTGATGCGCTCCAGCTCGCCCTCCGAGAGGTCCCGCGGGTCGCAGCGCACGCCGCCCTTGGCGCCGCCGTAGGGCAGCTCGAGCAGCGCGCACTTCCACGTCATCCACTGCGCCAGCGCCGCGCACTCGCCCAGCGACACGCGCGGCGCGTAGCGCAGGCCGCCCTTGGTCGGCCCCATGCCCAGCGAGTGCTGCACGCGGTAGCCGGTGAAGTTGCGCACGCCGCCGTCGTCCATGCACACGGGGAAGTTGACGGTCAGCGCGCGGCGCGGCTCACGCAGCCGCTCGCGCATGTCGCCGTCGAGCCCGAGGTGGTCGGCGGCGCGGTCGAACTGGGTCGTCGCGATGCGGTGCAGCTCGGAGTCCCACTCGGCGCCCTCGAGGACCAGATCGACGTCCGACGGCTCGATCTCGTCCAGGCTCGGCACGATGGGGACGCTACATCGGCATCCGGCGTCTCGAATTGACGATCGGGAATTACGGATATGCTCGCCCGTCATGAAGCGCGCACTGCTCCTCCCCGCCGCCGTCGTGGCCGCGCTCGCGCTCCCGTCCGCGGCCGGCGCCGCGCCGGTCTGCCCGACGTCGAGCCTGGCACTGACCGCGCCCGGCAAGCTCACCGTCGCCACCGACAAGCCCGCCTACCCGCCCTACTTCGTCGACGACAAGCCCGCCAACGGCAAGGGCTTCGAGTCTGCGGTCGCCTACGCGATCGCCAGGCAGCTGGGCCTCAAGGCGTCCGACGTCAAGTGGGTCGTCGAGCCGTTCAACGCCTCCTACGCCCCGGGCCGCAAGAAGTTCGACTTCGACGTCAACCAGATCTCGATCACCGCCGCGCGCGCCAAGCACGTCGACTTCTCCAAGCCGTACTACACGGCGGCGCAGGCGATCGTCGTGCCCAAGGGCTCGAAGCTCAAGGCCAAGTCGCTGGCCGCCCTGAAGGGCGCCAAGCTCGGCGTCCAGATCGGCACCACCAGCCTCGACGCGGTCAACTCGAAGATCAAGCCGACCCAGAGGCCCGACGTCTACAACGACTCCAACGACGTCGTCACCGCGCTCAAGCAGAAGCGCGTCGACGCCGTCGTCGTCGACCTGCCGACGGCCTTCTACATCACCGCCGCGCAGGTCTCCGGCTCGAAGATCATCGGCCAGTTCGACGCGCCCGGCGGCGACACGTGGGGCGCGCTGCTGCAGAAGGGCTCCAAGCTCACCTCCTGCGTGGACAAGGCGATCGCCCGCCTGAAGGCGTCCGGCGAGCTGGCGAAGATCACGCGGAAGTGGATGGGCGCAGCAGCGGGCGCGCCGAAGCTCGGCTAGCGGCGAAGCGGCGTCGCGCGCTGCGCGGCGCCGCGATCTCCGCCGTCTCGACGGTCGTCGTCCTCGGCGGCCTCGCGGCGGCGGTGCTGACGAGCTCGGGCTGGCCCGAGGTCCGCGACTCGTTCTTCTCCTGGCACGACTTCAGGGACACGTTCCCGGACGTGCTGTCCGGCTTCTGGCTGGACGTGCGGATGTTCGTGGTCGTCGAGGCGGCGGTGCTCGTGCTCGGGCTGGTCGTGGCGCTGTGCCGGCGCTCGCGCAGCCCGGCGCTGTTCCCGCTGCGGCTCGTCGCGACCGTCTACACGGACGTCGCGCGCGGCATCCCGACGATCCTGCTCGTCTACCTCGTCGGTTTCGGGATCCCCGCGCTCGAGCTGCGCGGCGTGCCGACCGACCCCGTGCTGCTCGGCGGCTTCGGGCTGGCGCTGTCCTACGGCGCCTACGTCGCCGAGGTCTACCGCGCCGGGATCGACTCGGTCCACCCCAGCCAGCGCGCGGCGGCGCTGTCGCTGGGCCTCACCGACCGCCAGGCGATGCGCCACGTCGTCCTGCCCCAGGCGGTGCGCGGCGTCGCCGCGCCGCTGCTCAACGACTTCATCGCGCTGCAGAAGGACGTCGCGCTGGTCGCGATCCTCGGCCCGCAGGAGGCGTTCCGCATCGCGC
This sequence comes from Solirubrobacteraceae bacterium, assembly GCA_035547175.1. GTDB lineage: Bacteria > Actinomycetota > Thermoleophilia > Solirubrobacterales > Solirubrobacteraceae > BP-464. The sequence goes on along the minus strand of DASZVK010000164.1, from coordinate 839 downwards.
AGATCGACGCTGCCTCGCAGTTCATCTACACGCCGCTGATCGCCGCCGCGGCGCTGTACCTGTGCGTGACCGTGCCGCTGGCGCGGCTGCTGGACCGCACGCAGGCGGGCGCGCGGCGCACGCGCGGCGCGGCGGTGTCGGCGTGAGGCCCCCGGTCCTCGAGCTGCGCGGCGTGACCAAGGCCTACGGCGCCACGCCCGTGCTGCGCGGGATCGACCTCGTCGTCCGCGAGCACGAGGCGATCGCGCTGATCGGCGCGTCGGGCTCGGGCAAGTCGACGCTGCTGCGCTGCGTGGACCTGCTCGAGGAGATCGACGACGGCGACGTGCTGCTCGACGGCGAGGTCGTCACCGACCCGTCGGTCGACCCGGTCGCGGTGCGCCGCCAGCTCGGGCTCGTCTTCCAGGCGTTCAACCTCTTCCCGCACCTGACCGTGCTGGAGAACGTCGTGCTCGGGCCGGTGCGCGCGCACGGCGCCGCGCGCGGCGAGGCTCAGCGCCACGGCCGCGAGCTGCTGCGCCGGTTCGGGCTCGCGGGACGCGAGGACGACTACCCCGACCGCCTCTCGGGCGGCCAGCAGCAGCGCGTCGCGATCGTCCGCGCGCTCGCCACGCGGCCGCGCGCGCTGCTGCTCGACGAGGTGACCAGCGCGCTGGACCCGGAGCTCGTCGGCGAGGTGCTCGGCCTCGTGCGCGACCTCAAGGCCGACGGCATGACGATGGTGATCGCCACGCACGAGATGGGCTTCGCGCGCGAGGTCGCCGACGACGTCTGCTTCCTGCACGACGGCCTGATCGTCGAGCGCGGCGCGCCCGAGCGGATCTTCGAGGCGCCCGAGC
>DASZVK010000163.1:0-2322 GCA_035547175.1 Solirubrobacteraceae bacterium | reverse complement strand
GGCGGGCGGCGCCCCTTCGACGTGGACGGGACCGCGGTCGACGTCGACGTGCCGCGCCTGCCGTGAGCGACCGCGACGCGGCCCGCGGGGTCGGCGAGGGCGGATCCACCGAGGCGCTCACGTTCGCCTTCGGCGACGGCGACGCGCGCCTCTTCGGCGTGGCGCGGCTCGGCCTGGCGGACGGGCTCGCCAGCGGGCTGGCCGTCGTCTTCCGCGACGGCGAGCCGATCGCCGTGCGCGCCGACGGCGGCGTCGAGCCGGCGGGCGCCTCGTGGGACGAGGTCCGCGCCGCGGGGCTCGAGACGGCGACGACCGCGCCCGGCGCGGCGTGGGCGCTGCGCTTCGCCGGCGGCGACGACGACGCCGGGGCGTTCGAGCTCGCCTTCGAGGCGACGAGCCCGCCGATCGAGCTCGGCGCGCAGGCCCCCGCGGCTCGCGCCGGCGGCATGGAGGGCGTCGACCGCGTCTGCCGCGTGCGCGGCACCGTCGCCGGCGAGCCGTTCGAGGGCCTCGGGCAGCGCGGCCGCTCGTGGGGCATGCCCGACTGGGAGCGCATGTCGCTGACGCGCACGCTCTCGGCGTGGCTCGACGGCAGGCACGCGGTCACGCTCGCGGCGGTGCGACCGGCCGGCGCGCGCAACCACGACGAGGAGGCGGTCAGCGCGTTCGTGCTCGACGCCGAGGCCGAGGAGCCCGTCGCGCCGGTGCGCGAGGCGCTGCTCAGCACCGCCTACGACGAGGCCGGCCGCCAGCGCCGCGCCGGCCTCGAGCTGTACCTCCCCGGCGACGACCGCCCGCGGCGCGCGGCCGGCGAGGTCGTGGCCGGGACGTCGCTGGACCTCGGGCGCCTGCGGCTGGACTGCGCGTTCTTCCGCTGGCGCATGGAGGGGCGCGCCGGCGTCGGCCGCTACGACGTGCTGCGGCGCGCGTGAGCGGCCGCCGGCGCGGTGCGCGGGAGGCCTCGCCGAGACCTCCCCGCGACTAGGATCGAGCGCGGTGGCCCGGGTGCAGGGGATCGTCAGCGACTACGCCGGCGTCCTGACCGCGCCGCTGGCGGCCTCGTTCCGGCGCTACTCCGAGCTGACCGGCGTGCCGCTGGAGGCGCTCGGCGCGGCGCTGGCGGCTCTGGCCGAGCGCGACGGCGAGAACCCGCTGTTCGCGCTCGAGCGCGGCGAGATCACGTCGGCCACGTTCCTCGAGCGCGTCGGCGACGAGGTCTCTGCGGCGATCGGCCGGACGATCGACCTGGGCGACTTCCCGCGGCAGTACTTCGCGGGCCTCACGCCCAACGAGCCGATGCTCGACTGGCTGCGCCGGGCGCGCGCGGGCCACGGCCTGCGCCTGGCGCTGCTGACCAACAACGTGCGCGAGTGGGAGCCGCTGTGGCGCGGCGAGCACATCGAGGAGCTGTTCGAGACGATCGTCGACAGCGGCTTCGTCGGCCTGCGCAAGCCCGACCCGCGGATCTACGCGCTGACGCTCGAGCGCCTGGGGCTGGCGGCCGAGGAGTGCGTGTTCGTCGACGACCTCGCGCCGAACGTCGCCACGGCGCGCGAGCTCGGCTTCCACGCGATCCTGTTCGCCGACGCCGAGCAGGCGATCGGCGAGATCGAGGCGCTGCTGCGCTGACGCGGCCGGGCCGCGCGGCGCCGTCTCAGTTCGCGCAGCCGAGCCGGTCCCAGAAGTACAGCTCGAGGCACTCGTTGGCGAGCTCGGTCGCCCGCGCCCGGGAGAGGTGCGGGAGGACCGTGTCCATCGCCTGCTCCTCGGCGACGCCCGCCTCGAACGCCTCCTCGCCGCGGAAGCCCGCCGCGATCTTGAGCGCCTCGCGGCGGTTCTCGCCGAGCGACGGGAACGCGTTGACGAGGAACTCCTTGTTGGCGATCGGCTGGCCCACCTCGAGCGAGGCGTGCCATGCGGCCAGCATCGAGAGGTCGTGCTCGTCGAGGTCCGCGACGGCCTTGGCGTAGTGCGCCTCCAGGTCGGCCTCGGGGATCTCGTCGACCCATGCGCGAACGACCTCGCCGAGCAGCTGGCGGCGCGCCTCGCGGCCGACGGACTCGGCGATCACGCGGATCGCGTCCTGAGGTTCGATGAAGCAGAGGGGCATGGCTCTCCGGTGTGATCCGAGGACGGCTCTCCGACAGCGCGGACGGTAGGCGGCGCGCCGGACGGCAAGGCCGGGGAGCGGGGACGGCCGCGCGGGCGGCCGCGCGGCTATCCCGCGTCGTGCGGGAACTCGGCGCGGAACTCGCGACCGGCGGGCGCCGGTGCGTCGTCCCGGGCCTGCCGCGCGGAGGCCGCGCGCTCGACCGCGGCGAG
>DASZVK010000162.1:0-5654 GCA_035547175.1 Solirubrobacteraceae bacterium | reverse complement strand
GCGGCGCCCTTGAGCAGGTTGTCGCCGACGACGAAGAAGTCGAGCGCGTGCGGGTCGGCGAGGTCGCGGCGCACGCGGCCGACGACGGTCTCGTTGCGCCCCGCCCACTGCAGCGGCGTCGGCATCTCCTCGACGACGAGGTTGGGGAACGCGGCGAGCGCCTCGAGCGCCTCGGCGAGGTCGGGCTCGCGCTCGAACGTCGCGCGCACGGCGATCGAGTGGCCGACCATCACCGGGACGCGCACGCACGTCGGCGTCACGCGCAGGTCGGGGATGCCGAGGATCTTGCGCGACTCGTTCTGGAGCTTCATCTCCTCGTCGGTGTAGCCGTTGTCGCCGAGCGTGCCGAGCACCGGCACGACGTTGAAGGCGAGCGGCGCCGCGTGGACGGAGTGCTCGACCCTCGCGGCGGCGGCGGCGCCGTCCTCGACGAGCTGCTGGACGTCGGCGTGCAGCGGCGCCACCTGCGCCGCCAGCTCGTCGATGCCCTTCTGCCCCGCCCCGCCGGCCGCCTGGAAGCTCGACGCGACCATCTCGATCAGGCCGTAGAGGTCGTGCAGCGCCTTGGCCGGCAGCATCGCGACCATCGTCGTGCAGTTCGGGTTGGCGACGATGCCCTTGCGCGCGCCGTCGATCGCCTCGGGGTTGACCTCGCTGACGACGAGCGGCACGTCGGGATCCATGCGCCAGGCGCTCGAGTTGTCGACGACGAGCGCCCCCGCGGCGGCGAGGCGCGGCGACCACTCCCTCGAGGTGCCGCCGCCGGCGCTGAGCAGCGCGAGGTCGAAGCCAGCGATCGTCTCGTCGGCCAGCGGCTGGACGACGAGCCCGTCCTCGAGCGTCCTGCCGGCGCTGCGCTGCGAGGCGAACGCGACCAGCTCGTGGTCGCCGAGGCGCTCGTGCGCGAGCCGTCGCATGATGGTCCCGACGGCGCCCGTGGCGCCCACGATCGCGATGCGCATGGGGCGAGTCTAGAGCGACCGAGGACGCCGCCGGCGGCGGCGGGACCCGCCCTAGAAGCGGCCGAAGGGCTCCTCGGGTCTGATCGTGTCCTCCCCCTGGAGCCCGAACCCGGCGTGCAGCGCCCGCACCGCGTCGGGCACGCGCTCGCCGGCGACGACGCACGAGATGCGGATCGCGGACGTCGAGATCATCTCGATGTTGATGCCGTTGTCGCCGAGGATCGAGAAGACCTTCGCGGCGACGCCGGGGTGCGTCTTCATCCCCGCGCCGACGATCGAGACCTTGCCCATCGACTCGTCGCTGACGACCTCGATCCCGAGCTCGCGCGCGAGCGGCGCCAGCGTCTCCTGGGCGAGGCGCAGGTCGTCGCGTGGGACGGTGAACGACATGTCCGCCTTGGCGCCCTCGGAGACGGGCTCGTTCTGGATGATCATGTCGATGTTCACGTTCGCGTCGGCGAGCGCGGTCGTCACGCGACCGGCGATGCCGGGCGAGTCGGGCAGGCCCGTGAGCGTCACGCGCGCCTCGCCCGTCGAGTGCGTGACGGCGGTGATGAGGGGGTTCTCCATGGTCTCCTGCTCTCCGACGACGAACGTACCAGGGGCGTCGTCGAAGCTCGATCGGCAGTGGATGCGCACGCCGTGGTTGCGCGCGTACTCGACGCTGCGCAGCTGCAGCACGCCGGCGCCCGACGCGGCCATCTCGAGCATCTCGTCGAACTGCACGACCGGCAGCTTGCGCGCGTCGGGGACGATCCGCGGGTCGGCGCTGAAGACGCCCGGCACGTCGGTGTAGATCTCGCAGACCTCGGCGTCGACCGCGGCCGCCAGCGCGACGGCCGTCGTGTCCGAGCCGCCGCGGCCGAGCGTCGTCACGTCGCGGTTGGTCGAGACGCCCTGGAAGCCGGCGACGAGCACGATCGCCCCGTCCTCGAGGCCCTCGTGGATGCGGTCGGCGCGGACCTCGAGGATGCGCGCCTTGGTGTGCGACGTGTCGGTGACGATCCCGGCCTGCGAGCCGGTGAGGCTGATCGCGCGGTGGCCGAGGTCGTGGATCGCCATCGCGCACAGCGCGCACGACTGGCGCTCGCCCGTCGAGAGCAGCATGTCCATCTCGCGCGGGTCGGGCGTCGGCGAGATCTCGTAGGCGTCGGCGATCAGCCGGTCGGTCTCCTTGCCGCGTGCCGACAGCACGGCGACGACGCGGTTGCCGGCCTCGCGCTTGGCCACGATGCGCGTGGCCGCACGCCTGATCCGCTCGGCGTCGGCGACGGAGGTGCCGCCGAACTTCATCACCACGATCGGCTGCATGGCGGGCATGAGCCTAGTGACCGATACGCCACCTTCCCGCCTCATACGTTCGCCATTCCGTATCTTTCTCTCCGTGGCCGGCACGGTCCTGGATACGTCACGCAGGCGTCCGGCGGCTCGCCGGGGGCCGGGACCGACCGCGCCGACGCGCCGGCCGGCCGGAGGAGGCGCGCGATGAGGCGCACGGCGCAGGTGCTCCTGGCCTGCCTGGCCCTGGCGGCCGGCGCCGTCGCCGGGACGGCGATCGCCGACGACGAGCCCCCGGGCGACACGGTGCCCTCGACGGAGACCACGACCACCGACACCACCCCGACGGACACCACGCCCACGGACACGACGCCGACCGACACCACCCCGACGGACACCACGCCCACGGACACGACGCCGACCGACACCACGACCACCGAGCCGCCGACCACGACCGCGACGACGACCACGACCACCACGACGACCACGACGTCGTCGGGCGGGGGCGGCTCGAGCTCGCACGGCGGCTCCTCGGCCCCCGCCTCGGCGCCGGTCGCCTTCAGCTCGTCGGGCCCGTCGAGCGCCGCGCCGACCGCCGCACCCAAGAAGGCCTCGTCCAAGTCGAAGCCGAAGGCGAAGAAGAAGACGACGCCCAAGAAGAAGGCGACGCCCAAGAAGGCGACGCTCAAGCCGCTGTCGCCGTTCCCGGTGATCCGCTACGCCGGCGTGCTCACCGCGACCGGGGCGCGGCTGCGGACGCTGAGCGTGCAGGCGCCGAAGGGCGCGCACATCCATGTCGCCTGCCGGCGCGGCTGCCCGCACTCGACGCTGGGCCGGATGGCCTCGAACGTCAAGCTCAACCCCCTGCTGGGCAGTTACCGCGCCGGCGCGGTCATGGAGATCTCCGTCACCAAGCCGCGCACGATCGGCAAGTTCACGCGCATCACGTTCGTCCGGGGCAAGGCGCCGCGCCGCACCGACCTGTGCCTGTGGCCGGGCGCGAAGAAGCCGCGCTCCTGCCCGGCGAAGGCCAAGGTCGCCGGCGCGTAGCGGGCGTCGGCGCGTCGGCGCGCGAGCCGGTGGCCGGCGCCTAGAGCCGCAGGGTGGGCACGCCGTCGACCTTGACGGTCGGGCGGATCGTGCCCTCGCCCGCCGGCGCGGTCAGCGTCACCGAGAAGCTGCCGCCGGTCCTAGTGGTCACCGAGCGCCGCACGCGCTCCTCGCCGCGCGCCACCGCGACGTGCACGCGCCTGCCCGCCTGCCCGGGTGTCACCGTGCCGCGCACGGTCACCGTGCGGCCGTGGATGACCGACGACGCGCGGACGGTCAGCCGGGCCGAGGTGCTCGCCACCAGCTGGTGGTCGCCGACGCGCGCATGCCCGTAGGGGCAGCCGCTCTGGGGGGCGGAGCTGGCGGCCGGCGCGGGCGTGGTGATCCGCCGGCCGAGCTCCTGCGTCCACGTGGCGCCGGAGTCGCCGAGGATCGACCTCGGCGCGATGCCGATCCCGACGTCGGTCACGTTCGGGTCGAGGATGTTGCGGCAGTGCCCGGTGCTCGCCATCCACGCCGCCATCACCTCGCCCGGCGTCGCCTGGGCGCTGGCGATGTTCTCGGCGATCTCCGCCCAGTGGTAGCCGGCGCTGGTGACGCGGTCGCCCGGATGGGTGCCGTCGGGGCCGACGTGGTCGAAGTAGCCGTGGGCGAGCATGTCGTCGGTGTGCTCCAGGGCCGCGGCGGCCAGCCGGGCGTCGCTGCGCAGCGCGGGCAGCCCACGCGAGGTGCGCTCGACGTTGACCAGGCACAGGACCGCCGCGCGGGCGCCGGCCAGGTTGTGGCTCGTGATCGCGGCGTCGACGTCGCGGCACGAGCGGCCGACCGCGACGGGCGATGGCAGGACGACGAGGGCGGCCGCCGTCATAAGGACGGCGAGCGTCGGCACGCGCAGCGGCAGGCGCATCGGCGCACAACCCTACCCGAACCCGCGGAGGGCATGTGCCGATGCGCCAGGGCCGCGTCAGAGCGAGCGGCGCCCGGCGAGCGCCTTGCCGATCGTGACCTCGTCGGCGTACTCGAGGTCGGCGCCGACCGGCAGGCCCGACGCCAGCCGCGTGACCGTCAGCTCGGGATGGCGCTCGTGCAGGCCGGCCGCGACGTGCAGCGCCGTGGCCTCCCCGGTCGTCGTCGGGTTGGTCGCGAGCACGACCTCGCGCACCGGCGGGTCGGCCGCCTCGACGCGGGCGTAGAGCTCGGCGATCCGCAGGTCCTCGGGGTCGACGCCGTCGATCGGCGAGAGCGCGCCGCCGAGCACGTGGTAGCGGCCGCGGTACTCGTGCGTGCGCTCGATCGGGATCACGTCGCCGGGCTCCTCGACGACGCAGATCGTCGCGCCGTCGCGGCGCTCGTCGGAGCAGATCGCGCAGACCGGCCGGTCGGCGAGGTTGAAGCAGACCTCGCAGAGGCCGATCCGCTCCTTGACCTCGACGATCGCCTCGGCCAGGCCGCGCGCGTCGGCGTCGTCGGAGCGCAGGATGTGGAAGGCGAGGCGCTGCGCCGTGCGCTGGCCGATGCCGGGCAGCTTGCCCAGCTCGGTGATCAGGCGCTGGACGGGCGGTGCGTACAAGCGACCGGGCGTCCGGGAGGAGTCAGAAGCCGGGCAGGCCGAGGCCGCCCAGGTCGAGGCCGCCGGTGAGGCCGCCCATCTTGCTCGCGGCCAGCTCCTGCGCCGCGCGGATCCCCTCGTTGACCGCCGCCTGGACCATGTCCTGCAGCATCTCGGCGTCGTCGGGGTCGATCGCGTCCGGGTCGATGCGCAGCTCCTTGAGCACGAGGTCGCCGGTCATCGTGACCGTCACCATCCCGCCGCCTGCGGACGCCTGCACCGTCTCGGACTTGAGCTGCTCCTGCGCGGCGAGCATGTCCGCCTGCATCTTCTGGACCTGCTTGAGCATGCCGGCCACGTTCTTGGGCTGGGGCATCAGGCGTCGGGCTCCTCGTCGGGGTCGATCTCCTCGGCGTCGAACTCTGCCACGAAGCGGGCCACGAGCTCGTCCTCCGTCGCGACGGCGGCCGCCCCTCGCTCGCCCGCCTCGGCGATGCCGTCGCGCGACTCGACGCGCAGGCGCACGGGGGCGCCGGCGAGCGAGCGCACGGCGTCGGCGACGGCCGTCGCGCCGGCCTGCACCTTGCTGCGTTTGAAGTCGTCGGAGGGGGCGAAGGCGATCGTCAGCTCGCGGCCGTCGAGCTCGACGGGGCGCCCGGCGGCGAGCGCCATGCCGAGGACCATGTCGTCGGCGCGCAGCTGGTCGAGGACGGCGGGCCAGACGGCGAGGACGTCGTCGAGGCCGGTCGGCGGGGTCGTCACGGGCGCGGGGGCCGGCGGTGGCGGAGCCGTGGGTGCGAGCGCGGGCGGCGGGG
>DASZVK010000161.1:0-7289 GCA_035547175.1 Solirubrobacteraceae bacterium | reverse complement strand
GGCGCCTCGGCGAGCCGGAGGACGTCGCCAAGGTGGCGCTGTTCCTCGCCTCCGACGACGCCGCCTACCTCAACGCCATCGACGTCCGCGTCGACGGCGGCCAGACGGTGATGGACTAGTGCCCGAGCGGAGGCGGGCCGTGGGTCGCGCGCAGGACCATGCTCGGCTGCAGGACGACGCGGCGCGGCCCGCCGGTCGCCTCGCCGTCGATCCGCTCGACGAGCATCTCGACCGCGGCGTGGACCATCCGCGTCAGGTCCTGGCGGACGGTCGTCAGGCGGAAGACCTCCCAGCCGGTCTGCGCGATGTCGTCGAAGCCGATCACGCTCACCTCGCCGGGCACGTCGACGCCCTTCGAGCGCAGCGCGTCGAAGGCGCCCATCGCGATCACGTCGTTGCCGCAGAACAGCGCCGTCGGGCGCTCGCCGAGCAGCGCCAGCGCGCCCTCGCGGCCGAAGCGGAACTCGAACGCGCCGCGGCGCACGCGCGCGTCGGGCAGCTTCAGCCCGTGCTCGGCGAGCACCTCGCGGAAGCCCGCCTCGCGGTCGCGGCCCGTGCTCGTCTCGGGCGGGCCGAACAGCGCCGCCAGGCGCGTGTGGCCGAGGCCGACCAGCGTCTCGGCGGCGAGCCGCCCGCCGGCGTGGTTGTCGACCGCGCAGGCGTCGACGGGCGAGTGGTCGACCTCGCGGTTGAGCAGGACGGCGGGGAGGTGACGGCGCGCGAGCTCGGCCGGCAGCGCCGAGTCGAGCCGCGTCGTGGCGAGGATCGCGCCGTCGAGCGAGCCGTCCAGCAGCCGCGCGAGCAGGACGTCGTCGTCGCCGTCGGGCGTGAGCACGAGCATGCGCCGGTCGACGTCGCGCAGCGCGACGTTCATCGCGTCGAGCACCTCGAAGTAGAACGGGTTGGCGAGGTCGCTGACGACGACGCCGACCTGGTCGGTGCGACGCGTCGCGAGGCTGCGCCCGCGCTGGCTGGGGATGTAGCCGAGCCGCTCGGCGGCGGCGATCACCGCGCTGCGCGTCGCCTCCGAGACGGACTGGTCGTCGCGCAGCGCGCGCGACACGGTCGGCTGCGAGACGCCGGCGAGGCGGGCCACGTCGTGGCTCGTCGGCGGTCGGCGCTGGCGCGGCATACGTATGGATCGTCGCACGCGCCCCGGAGGCCGTCCAGCCGATGACGGTGAGCTGGACGCAGCGCAGCGTCGACGCCGACGGCGTCGACGTGCGCATCCGGGAGGCCGGCGAGGGGCCGGCGCTGGCGATCCTGCACAGCGCCGGCGGCCCCGAGCGCCCGTCGGCGGCGACCGACCTCCTGGCCGCCCGGCTGCGGGTCGTCGGCCTCGAGCTGCCCGGCCTCGGCGCCTCGCCGCGCGAGGACCGCGCGCAGGCCTGCGCGCGGCTCGCGGCGACGATGGCCGCCGCGGCGACGGCCGCCGGCCTCGAGGCCTACGCGCTGCTGGGCGCCTCGACCGGGGCGCTTGTCGCAACGCACATGGCGCTCGCCCACCCCGAGCGAGTGCAGGCGCTGGTGCTCGACGCGCCGGCGGCGCCGGGCGACGACGAGGCGCTGCGCGCGCGCCTGCCCGAGCTCGACCTGCCGACGATGATCGTGATCGGCACGCGCGACGAGCCGGCGGCGTCCGAGGCCGGCCGCGAGCACAAGCGCCGGATCGCGCGCTCGGACCTCGTCTACGTCTACGACGCCGGGCGCTCGATCGCCGGCGACCGGCCCGAGGCCTACGCCGAGCTGGTCGCCGACTTCGTCGTGCGGCGCGAGGGCCACGTCGTCGACCGCCGCAGCCGGGTGATCAACCCGTGAAGGTCTCGCTGCTGGCCAACCCCTCCTACGTCGACAAGGACACCGGCTCGGGCTGGCCGGTGCCGCCGCGGTCGTGGGACCCGGCGCTCGGCGCCGAGTCGATGGCGCGCGCGTTCGAGGTCTACGACGCCGCGCACGCGATGGGCTTCGACTGGCTGGCCGTCACCGAGCACCACTACTTCCCGCACCTGCTCGGCCCCAACCCGATGCTGACGGCGGCGGCGATCGCGGCCCGCTACCCGGATGTGCGCATCGCGGTGCTCGGCGCCGTGCTGCCGCAGGTCAACCCGATCCGCGTCGCCGAGGAGTACGCGACGCTCGACGCGCTCAGCGGCGGGCGGCTGGTGGCCGGGATGTTCCGCGGGCTGCCCAACGAGTACCTCGCCTACGGCACCAACCCGCGCGAGGCGCGGGCGATGTTCGACGAGGCGTTCGAGCTGATCATGCGCGCGTGGTCGGAGCCCGAGCCGTTCTGGTGGGAGGGCCGGTACTACCGCTACCCGGTCGTCTCGGTCTGGCCGCAGCCGGTGCAGCGCCCGCGGCCGCCGATCGTCGCCAGCGGGTCGAGCCCCGAGAGCGCCGCGTTCGCCGGGCGCAACCGGCTGATGCTCGGCCTGACGTTCCTGTTCGGCGTCGAGCGCTGCGCGCAGCTCGTCGAGGTCTACCGCCGCGCGGCGCGCGAGGCCGGCTGGGAGCCGACCGCCGAGGACGTGCTCTACCGCGCGCGGGCCTGGGTGGCGCCGACCGACGAGGAGGCGCAGCGCACCGCCCGCCTGCACGAGATCGGCGACTTCCAGGGGCCGCTGGCGCCGCCGCCGGCGCGCGCGGCCGCGCACGCGCGGATCATGGCCGAGATCGCGGGGAGCCCGAGCCCGCCCGCCCCGCCGCCCAAGGTTCCGGGCAAGGGCTCGATGCCCGAGTACTGGGGCTCCCCGGATACCGTCGCCGAGCGGATCCTGGCCGAGGCCGAGCGGATCGGCTACGGCGTCCTCGACATGTCGTTCGACTCCTTCCACGCCCCGCACGATGCCGCGATGGCGTCGCTGGAGCTGTTCGGGCGCGAGGTCCTGCCGCGGCTGCAGGCGGCCGAGGTCCCGCTGCGGGAGCTGGCTTGATCTTGGCCGGGGAAGATCGATAGCATACGTATGCGATCCCGATCGGGCCGCGCGGAGGAGAGAGGAGAGCAAGTGCCAGGCATCGCGAACGCGCTCGTCGTCGGGGGAGGGATCGGCGGCCTGTCGGCGTCCATCGCGCTGCGTCGGCGCGGCGTCGCGGTCGACCTCGTCGAGATCAACCCGAAGTGGGACGTCTACGGCGTCGGGATCATCCAGCCGGGCAACGCGATCCGCGCCTTCGACCAGCTCGGCCTCGGCGACGAGGTGATCGCCGCCGGCCGAGGCATGGACGGCGACCGCTTCTCGCTCGCCGACGGCACCGTGCTGGCGCAGAACGACTACCCGCGCGCGGCCGGCGAGAAGTACCCGTCGATCAACGGCATCACCCGCCCGCGCCTGCACGAGATCCTGACGAACGCGGTCAAGGAGTCCGGCACCGACGTGCGCCTGGCCGTGACCGTCGAGGCCCTGTCCTCCGACGACGACGGCGTAGACGTGACCTTCACCGACGGCGGCTCGGGCCGCTACGACCTCGTCATCGGCGCCGACGGGATCAACTCGCTGGTCCGCTCGCTCGCCTTCGACCCCGAGCTCGAGCCCGAGTACACCGGCCAGGTCGTCTGGCGCTACAACCTGCCGCGCCCGGCCGAGGTCGACCGCCTGTGGATGTGGGTCGGCCACGGTCGCAAGGCCGGGTTCGTGCCGCTCGCCGACGACCTCATGTACCTGCTGATGATCGAGGCGCCGCCGGCGCCTGAGCCCGTGTGGCTGCCGACCGAGGGGCTCGCCGCGACGATGCGCTCGCGGATGACCGAGTTCGGCGGCCTGATGGGCGAGATGCGCGACCGCGTCGTCGACGATGGCGCGGTCGTCTACCGGCCGGTCGAGGCGATCCTCGTCGACCGGCCGTGGTACCGCGGCCGGATCGCGCTGCTCGGCGACGCGGCGCACGCGACCTCGCCGCACGTCGGCCAGGGGGCCGCGATGGCGGTCGAGGACGCGATCGTGCTCGCCGAGGAGGCGACCGGGGAGGGGCCGCTGGCCGATGCGCTGGAGCGCTGGCAGGACCGCCGCTTCGACCGCGTCAAGACGATCTGCGACATCTCGCGCCAGATCGGCCAGTGGGAGATCGACGACGTCCAGGACGCGGACTTCGTCGGCCTGACCGTCAAGAGCGTCGTCACGACGGCGGCGCCGATCTGATCGTGACCGTCGCGCTCGTCACCGGCGCGGGGCGCGGCCTCGGCGAGGCGATCGCCCGCCGTCTGGCCGCCGACGGCCACGCGGTCGTCGGCGCCGACCTCGCGGGCGCCGAGGAGACCGCCGACCTCGGCGACGCGGAGCAGGTGCGCGCGCTCGCCGAGCGGGTGCTGGCGCGCCACGGCCGCGTCGACGTGCTGGTCAACAACGCGGCGCAGCTCGGCGGCGCGCTGCTCGCCGAGCTCGAGCTCGAGAGCTGGCGGCGCTTCCACGCCGTCAACGTCGAGGCGCCGATGCTGCTCTGCCAGGCGCTCGTGCCGGCGATGGCGGCCGCCGGCCGCGGACGCGTCGTCAACATCGTCTCGAACACCGTGTGGGAGCCGCCCGGCCCCGGGATGCTCGCCTACATCACGACCAAGGGCGCGCTGCTCGGCTTCACGCGGGCGCTGGCCGTCGAGGTCGGCGGCTCGGGCGTCACGGTCAACGCCGTCGCGCCCGGCCTGACGCCCACCCCCGGCTCGCGCGCGGGCCAGCCGCCCGCCGCGTTCGCCGCCGCGCAGTCCCAGCAGGCGATCGACCGGCCGCTGTCCCCCGAGGACGTCGCCGGCGCCGTCTCCTACCTCGCCTCCGACGACGCCGCCGCCGTGACCGGCCAGGCACTGCGCGTCGACGGCGGCCTCGTGACCCTCTGACCCACCCAAGGAGCCTCCATGCGCATCGCCCGCTACGAGATCGACGGAGCCGAGCGGATCGGCGCGGTCGACGGTGAGAGCGTCCGCCCGCTCCCGGCGGACGCCACCGTCGTCGGCCTGCTGCAGATGACGCCCGAGCAGCGCGCCGACGTGCCGCTCGGCGACCCGGTCGCGCTCGACTCGGTGCGCCTGCTCGTCCCCCACCGGCCGCCGAGCGTGCGCGACTTCGTCGCCTTCGAGCAGCACATCGAGGGCATGGTTATGACCGAGGGGCCGGGCGCGACGGTCCCCGACGCGTGGTACGAGGCGCCGGCGTTCTACTTCTCCAGCCCCAACGCGGTGTTCGCGACCGGCGACGAGATCGAGGTGCCGCCGCGCTGCGAGCGCTTCGACTACGAGCTCGAGGTCGCGGCGATCATCGGCCGGCGGGTGCGCGACCTGACCGTCGAGAGCGCGCGCGACGCGATCGCCGGCTACTGCATCTTCAACGACTGGTCGGGCCGCGACCTGCAGATGTTCGACCGGCGCCTGGGCATGGGCTGGGCGAAGGGCAAGGACACGGCCTCGACGCTCGGCCCGTGGATCACGACGGCCGACGAGCTCGAGGACCGCCGCGACTCGAGCGGGCGACTGGACCTGCGGATGACCGTCTGGCTCAACGGCGAGGAGATCGGCGGCGACACGCTCGCGAGCACGGCCTGGACCTACGAGCAGATGCTCGTCTACGCCTCGCGCGGCTGCTGGCTGGTGCCCGGCGACGTCGTCGGCGGCGGCACCTGCGGCAGCGGCTGCCTGGGCGAGCTGTGGGGCCGGCGCGGCGAGCTCGTCCCGCCGCCGCTGAGGCCCGGCGACGTCGTCACGATGACGGTCGAGGGCCTGGGGACGATCACGAACACGGTCGTCGCCGGCGCCACGCCGGTCGACTACGGCGCCCCGCGCCGCTTCTCCGGCGCATGAGCGCGACCGACGTCAACTACCTCAAGGCCCCCAACCCGCCGACGCTGGAGGCGACCGACGAGCTGCGCGCGCGCGTCAGCGCGATGCTGCGCGACGTCGAGCTCGGCGGGATCGACGCCGTGCGCCGCCTCTCGCGCGAGCTCGACGCCTGGGATCCGGACGACTTCGTCGTCTCCGACGCCGAGTTCGAGCGCGCGGAGGCGTCGCTCGGCAACGAGCTCAAGCGCCACATCGCCTTCGCGCAGGACCAGGTCCGCGCGTTCGCGCAGGCCCAGCGCGACTCGCTCAGCGACGTCACCGTCGACATGGGCCCGGGCGTCACGCTCGGCCACCGCCACATCCCCGTCGGGGCGGTCGGCGCCTACGTGCCCGGCGGCCGCTACCCGATGCTGGCCTCGTCGTTCATGACGATCCTCGTGGCGAAGGTCGCCGGCGTCGAGCAGGTCGTCGGCTGCGCGCCGCCCCAGCGCGAGCGCGGCATCCACCCGGCGATGCTCTACGCGATGCGCACGTCGGGCGCCGACGCGGTGCTGTGCCTGGGCGGCGTCCAGGCGCTCGCGGCGATGGCCTTCGGGCTGGTCGACGGCGTCGAGCCCGTCGACATGCTCGTCGGCGCCGGCAACGCCTACGTCGCCGAGGCCAAGCGCCAGCTCTACGGGCGCGTCGGCATCGACCTGCTCGCCGGCCCGACGGAGATCCTCGTCATCGCCGACGAGACCGCCGACCCGCGACTGGTGGCGGCCGACCTGCTCGGCCAGGCCGAGCACGGCCCCGGCTCGCCGGCGGGCCTGATCGCGATCGGCGAGGACGTCGCGCGCGCCGTCGCGCGCGCCGTCGACGAGCTGCTGCAGACGTTCCCGACCGCCGACGTCGCCGGCCGCGCCTGGAGCGACCACGGCTGGATCGCGATCGCCGCCGACGACGACGAGGCGATCGCGCTCGCCGACGCCGCGGCCAACGAGCACCTCGAGGTGCAGGTCGAGCCGGCGAAGCTGCCGGCGTACCTGGAGCGGCTGCGCAACTACGGCTCGCTGTTCCTCGGCGAGGAGGCGACCGTCGCCTTCGGCGACAAGGCCGTCGGCACCAACCACGTGCTGCCGACGCTCGGCGGCGCCCGGTATACCGGCGGGCTGTGGGTCGGCAAGTTCCTCAAGACGTGCACGTGGCAGCGGCTCACGCCGGAGGGCACGCGGCGCGTGGCGCCGGCGGTGGCGGCGATCTGCGAGGCCGAGCACTTCGCCGGTCACCGGCTGACCGCGACGATGCGCCTGGAGCGGGCCGGCGGGTGACGGCCGGCCCCGACGCCGAGCGCTGGTCGCTGCGCGGCCGGGCCGCGCTCGTCACCGGCGCCGGCCGCGGGATCGGGCTGGGCTGCGCCAAGGAGCTGGCGCGAGCCGGCGCGGCGGTGCTGCTCGTCGCCCGCACGGCCGCCGAGATCGAGGCCGCCGCGGCCGAGATCGAGGCCGAGGGGGGCACGGCGCGCGCGCATGCCGCCGACGTCACCGAC
>DASZVK010000160.1:0-2991 GCA_035547175.1 Solirubrobacteraceae bacterium | reverse complement strand
ATGGCGCGCGGCTACGCGCGCGGGCGCGCGCGCGACGACGCGATCCGCGCGGGCCTCGAGCCGCTCGCGGCCGGCGAGCGGCCCGGCGCGGTGACCGTCGCCGTCGCCGTCGCCGTCGCGCTCGGCATCGCCAACCTGGCGATGTGGGCGAGCGGCGCCCACGTGGGCGGCACGCGCCCGGGCGCGGCCGAGGTGCTCGTCTTCGCCGCCGTGATGGCCGCGCTGGCGGCCGGCATGTGGCGCGCGCGCTACGGCGCGGTGCTCGCCTTCGAGGCGCTGCTGGGGATCACGCTGGTGATCGCCGCGCTGTCGCTGCTGGTGGCCTCCAACGTCGCCGCGGCGGCCCTCTGCCTGGCGATCATCGGCCTCGGCGGGACGCTGTTCTGGAAGCTCGTGCGGGCGATGGCGCGGCTGCAGATGCCGCGTGGCCGGTGACCCACTAGGGTCCACGGCATGTCCCCCGAATCCTCCTACGAAGTCGTCGTCGTCGGCTCAGGGCCCGGCGGCTACGTCGCCGCGATCCGCGCGGCGCAGCTCGGCCTGAAGACCGCGGTCGTCGAGAAGGGCGACATCGGCGGGCGCTGCCTCAACGTCGCGTGCATCCCCGCGAAGGCGGTCCTGCGCACGGCCGACGTCCTCGGCGAGATCCGCGAGGCGGGCGACTTCGGCATCGGCGTCGGCGAGCCAACCGTCGACTGGGGCGCGGTCTCCGAGCGGCGGCTGAAGGTCATCTCGACGCTGACCGGCGGGGTCTCGGGGCTGCTCAAGAAGAACGGCGTCGACGTCATCGCCGGCGAGGCGTCGGTCACCGCCGACGCGAACGTCGTCGTCGGCGGGCAGGCGATCGAGGCCACCAGGGGCGTGATCCTCGCCACCGGCTCGGTCAAGCGGCCGATCCCCGGCACGAGCTTCGACGGGCGCGTGATCGGCACCGAGGAGGCGTGGGCGCTGTCCGAGCTGCCGCGCTCGATCGTCGTCGTCGGCGCAGGCGCGTCGGGGTCGGAGATCGCCTCGGCCTACGCGCGGCTGGGCAGCGACGTCAAGCTCTTCGAGGGCCTCGAGCGCGTGCTGCCGACCGAGGACCCCGACATCTCCAAGGTCGCCGAGCGCGGCTTCAAGAAGCAGGGCATCGACGTCCACACGAGCACGTTCGTCGAGGACGTCGCCAGCGAGGCCGACAGGGTCACCTTCACCTACGGCGGCGAGCAGGGCGCGGCCGAGTGGCTCGTCATCGCCGCCGGCCGCGGCCCCGACGTCGAGGCGCTCGGCCTCGAGGACGCCGGGATCAAGCTGACCGAGCAGGGGCTGGTCGAGGTCGACGGCGCGCTGCGCACGAGCGTCAAGGGCGTCTGGGCGATCGGCGACCTGGTCCCCGGGCCGGCGCTGGCGCACAAGGCCTCCGACGAGGGGATCATCGCCGCTGAGGACATCGCCGGCCTGCCGACGCACCCGCTCAGCCACCCGGACATCCCGCGGGCGACGTTCTGCACGCCCAACGTGGCGAGCTTCGGGCTCACCGAGGAGCAGGCCCGGGCGCAGGGCTACGACGTCGTCGTCGGCAAGCTCCAGTACGGCGCCGTCGGCGCCGGCACGGTCTACGGCGACCGCACCGGCGTCATCAAGGTCGTCGGCGAGCGCAAGTACGGCGAGCTGCTCGGCGGCCACATCGTCGGCGCGAAGGCGACCGAGCTGATCCAGGAGCTCGTCAACGTCCGCGCGCTCGAGGGCGGCTACCCCGAGGTGGCGCGCATCGTCCACGGCCACCCGACGCTCTCCGAGGGCGTCATGGAGGCCGCCCGCGCCGCCGACGGCTGGCTGATCCACGGCTGAGGGTGGGCGGCCGGCCCCCCTTCTTCTTCGACCTCTCCGACCCGGCGGCGTACGTCGAGGCCGAGCGGCTCCGTGCCGAGGACCCGTCCGTCGAGTGGGTCCCGGTGCTGGCGCCGTCCGCGTACCGGTGCGCCGAGGAGGTCGCCGCCGTGCGCGAGGACGTCGAGCGCGCCGCCGCGGCGGCGGGCCTGCAGCCGGTGCGCTGGCCCGACCCGTTCCCGTTCGACTCGCGCCGGGCGATGCTCGCGGCGACCTACGCCAAGCAGATCGGGCGCGCCGTGGCGTTCTCGATCGCCGCGTTCCGCCAGGCCTACGCCGGCGGGCGGGCGCTCGACGACGACGGCATCCTGATCGCGGGCGCGGCGTGCGAGATGCACCCGCGTGCGATCCTGCGCGCGCTGGAGCTGCGCTCGGTCCACGAGGCGCTCGAGCAGGCGACGACGCGGGCGGCCGAGCCCCGCCCGGCGACCCCGTGAGGGCCAACCGCGCCTACCGCCTCATGCACCGGCGCGGCGGCGTCGCGCTGGCCCGGCTCGCCGATCCCGGCCGCCTCGACCAGGTCGAGGTCGTCGAGGTCGCCTCGGGCGAGACCGTCCTGCTGTGGGACGTCCCCTCGCGCGAGGCCCGCAGGCTGCTGCGGTCGCTGCGCGCGGACCTCTCCCAGCTCGACCCCGAGGGCTTCGTCGAGCGCTGGCGGGATCGCTGATCGCGGCCCGTCGGATACTCTCTCGGGCGTGCCTGACGTAGCCATGCCCCGACTGTCGGACTCGATGGAGGAGGGCACGATCCTCAAGTGGCTCGTGGAGCCCGGGGCGATCGTGACCCGCGGCCAGGAGATCGTGGAGATCGAGACCGACAAGGCCACGATGACCTACGAGGCCGACTCCGACGGGCCGCTGAGCATCGTCGCCGCCGAGGGCGACACGCTCGCGGTGGGGGCGATCATCGCCACGATCGGCGAGGGCTCCGGCGGTCCGGCCGCTCCGGCGGATGGCTCGCCGGAGCAGGCTTCCGGCCCCGCTCCCGAGCGCTCCGTCGAGCCCCCGGCCTCGCCGGCCGGCGCGGTCGCCGCCGAGCCCGCCGGCGCGGTCGCGGTGGCCGAGCCCGCCGCGCCGCCGGCGTCGGAGCCCCGGCCCACCAACGGCCACCGGCCCAAGGCCT
>DASZVK010000159.1:0-8391 GCA_035547175.1 Solirubrobacteraceae bacterium | reverse complement strand
GATGCCTGCTCCAGCAGCGCCCGCGCCTCCTCGTCGAGGTGCTCGGACCGCACCTCGCGCAGCGGGATCCCGGCCTCGACCGCCTCGCGCACGAGCCCGCCGACGATCCCGTGGGCCTCGCGGAACGGCATCCCGCGCTTGACGTACAGGTCGGCGATGTCGGTGGCGGCGATCAGGTCGTCGGAGGCGGCGGCGGCCATGCGCGCGGTGTCGAACACGGCGCCCTCGATCATCCCGCGGGCCGCGGCCAGCGAGACGTCGAGCGTGTCGACGACGTCGAACAGCGCCTCCTTGTCCTCCTGCATGTCCTTGTTGTAGGTCAGCGGCAGGGCGTGCAGGACGCCGTGGAAGGCGCTCAGGTGGCCGACCACGCGCGGCGCCTTGGCGCGCAGCAGCTCGGCCGCGTCGGGGTTCTTCTTCTGCGGCATCAGCGACGAGCCGCTCGTCCAGGCGTCCGACAGCGTGACGAACCCGAACTCCGCCGTCGACCACAGCACCAGCTCCGAGCCGAGGCGGCTGAGGTGCGTCGCGCAGGTGGCGGCGGCGTTGAGGTAGTCGAGCACGAAGTCGCGGTTGGAGACGGCGTCCATCGAGTTGGGCGCGACGCGCTCGAAGCCCAGCTCGGCGGCGACCATCGCGCGGTCGGTGTCGAAGTTCGTGCCCGCGACCGCCCCGGCGCCGAGCGGCAGCGCGGCGGTCTGCTGCTGCGCGAACGCGAAGCGCTCGCGGTCGCGCAGCAGCATCCAGACGTAGGCGAGCAGGTGGTGGCCGAGGTACACCGGCTGGCCGCGCTGGAGGTGCGTGTAGCCGGGCAGCGGCCAGTCGACGTGCGCCTCGGCGACGGCGACCAGCGTCTCGCAGAGCGCGGTCAGCGCGGCGCGGTCGCGGCGCGCCGCCTCGCGCGTGAACAGCGCGACGTCGGTGGCGACCTGGTCGTTGCGCGAGCGCGCCGTGTGCATGCGGCCGCCGACCGGCCCGGCGATCTCGGTCAGCCGCCGCTCGATCGCCATGTGGATGTCCTCGTCGTCGGCCTCGAACGGGAACGTCCCGGCGGCCAGCTCGGCCTCGACGGCGTCGAGGCCGGCGAGGATGCCGTCGCGGTCGTCCTCGCCGATCACCCCGCGCGCGGCGAGCATGCGCGCGTGCGCGCGCGACTGGGCGACGTCGTGGGGCCACAGCCGCCGGTCGAACGACAGCGACGCGTTGAGCGCCCTGAAGCGCTCGTCCTGTGGCTCGGAGAAGCGGCCGGACATCGAGCTGAGCCTATTGAGGGTGGCGGAGCGGCTCACGTGAGCCGCGCAGCCGGGCCCCTCATCGTCCTCCGAGCACGTCGCGCAGCGCGGCGACGACCTCGTCGACCTCGTCCTCGGTGAGCTGCGGGAAGAAGGGCAGCGCGATCGAGCGCGCGGCGACGTCCTCGCAGACGGGGAACTCGCCCTCGCGGTGGCCGAAGCGCTCGCGGTAGAAGCTCATCAGGTGGATCGCGGGCAGGTACGGCTTCGACGCGATCCCGCGCTCGCGCAACGCCCGGATCGTCTCGTCGCGGTCGACGCGATGCGGGAGCTGGACCACGTAGACGAACCAGCCGCGCCGGGCGCCCGGCCCTCCCGTGCCGTCCGGGCACGGCAGGCCCAGGTCCTCGATCCCGGCCAGGCGCTCGGAGTACCAGCCGGCGACGCGCGCGCGCGCCGCCAGCATCTCGTCGAGGCGCTCGAGCTGGGCGAGGCCGATCGCGGCCTGCAGGTCGGTCATCCGGTAGTTGAAGCCGAGCCGGTCGTGGTCGAGCCAGTCCATGTCGGGCGCGCGGCCCTGGTTGCGCTCGGAGTCGATGCGCTGCTTGACCGCCGGGTCGGGCGTCAGCACGATGCCGCCCTCCCCCGTCGTCATCTGCTTGTTGGGGTAGAAGGCGAAGACGGCCGCGTGGCCACCGGCGCCGACCGGCGTGCCGTCGGCGTGGGTCGCGCCGAGCGCCTCGCAGGCGTCCTCGACGATCGGCAGCCCGAGCGCTTCGAGCGCCGGCACGTCGGCCGGCCAGCCGAAGATGTGCACGGGCAGGATCGCGCGCGTGCGCTCGCCGACGGCGGCCGCGGCGGCCCGCGGGTCGAGGTCGAGCGTCACCGGGTCGACGTCGGCGAACACCGGTCGCGCGCGCTCGAAGATCACCGCGTTGGCGCTGGCCACGAACGACAGCGGCGACGTTACGACCTCGTCGCCGTCGGTCACCCCGACCGAGCGCAACGCCAGGTGCAGGCCGGCGGTGCCGCTCGAGACGGCGCTCGCATGGGCGACGCCGAGGCGCGCGGCGAAGGCCTGCTCGAAGGCGGGGATGCGCGGCCCCAGCGAGAGCTGGCCCGAGCGCAGCACCTCGAGCACGAGCTGCTCCTCGCGCTCGCCGAGGACCGGCTTGGCGATCGGGATCACGAGGTCCGCGGCGCGGCCTCGGCCGGCCTGCGGCCGGGCTGCATCCCGAACTCCAGCGAGTCGACGAGCGCCTGCCAGGAGGCGGCGATGACGTTGCCGTGGACGCCGATCGAGCCCCACGTCTGGGCGCCGTCGGAGGCGTCGACGACGACGCGCGTGACGGCGTCGGTGCCGTGCGTCTCGTCGAGGATGCGGACCTTGAAGTTGACGAGCTCGATGTCCTTGAGGTGCGGGTGGATCTCGCCGAGCGCGTCGCGCAGCGCGCGGTCCAGGGCGTGCACGGGGCCGTTGCCCTCGGCGGTGCGCACGTAGCGCTCGCCGTCGACCCAGATCTTGATCGTCGCCTCGGTCTCGACCTTGCCGTCGGCGCGCTGCTCGACCGTGCAGCGCCAGGACTCCAGCCGGAACAGCGGCTCGTAGACGCCGGTCTGCTTGCGCAGCAGCAGCTCGAAGCTCGCGTCGGCGGCCTCGAACTGGTAGCCCTCGTGCTCGAGCGCCTTGAGCCGCTCGAGCACGCGCGCGACGGCCTCGTCGTCGACGACGATGCCCGCGTCGGCCGCCTTCTCGAGGACGGTGCCGCGGCCCGAGAGCTCGGAGACGATCAGGTCGCGGCGGTTGCCGACCGTCTCGGGCGGCACGTGCTCGAACGTCGAGGCCTCGGTGCGCACGCCGGCCGCGTGCATCCCCGCCTTGTGGGCGAACGCGTTCTTGCCGACGTACGGCTGGCTGGGCGCCGGGTTGCGGTTGAGCAGCCCGTCGACGAAGTGCGCCGTGTCCGTGAGGCGCGCGAGCTGCTCGGCGGAGACCACCTCGTGACCCATCTTGAGCTGGAGGTTGGCGATGATCGTGACGAGGTTGGCGTTGCCGGTGCGCTCGCCGATGCCGTTCATCGTCCCCTGCACCTGCGTCGCGCCCGCCTCGACGGCGGCCAGCGAGTTGGCGACGGCGACGCCGGCGTCGTCGTGGCAGTGGATGCCGACCGGCACGCCCGGGAAGGTCGCGACGACGTCGGCGACGGCCGCGGCGAGCGGTCCCGGCAGCGTGCCGCCGTTGGTGTCGCACAGCACGAGGCGCTCGACGCCGCCCTCGACCGCGGCCCGCAGGCAGGCCAGCGAGTAGTCGCGGTCGGCGGCGTAGCCGTCGAAGAAGTGCTCGGCGTCGAACAGGATCCGCTTGCCGCGCGAGGCGAGGTGCCGGAACGACTCGGCGATCATCGCGAGGTTCTCCTCGCGCGAGACGCGCACGACCGTGTCGACCTGGAACGCCGACGCCTTGCCGACCAGCGTGCACACGGGCGCGAAGCTGTCGGCGAGCACGTTGAGCCCCTCGTCCTCGTGCGCCGCGACGCCGCGTCGCCGGGTCATGCCGAAGGCGACGATCTCGGCGTGCGCGAGCGTCTCGCGCGAGAGCAGGTCGAAGAGCTCGACCTCCTTGGGGTTCGAGGAGGGGAAGCCGGCCTCGATCAGGTCGACGCCGAGCTCGTCGAGGCGGTGCACGACGCGGACCTTCTCGCCCGCGGTGAGCGACATGCCGCCGCCGCCCATGCCGTCGCGCAGGGTGGCGTCGTAGAGCTGGACGGTGGACACGTCGCGGGCTATGCCGCCTGCCGCGCGCTCGCCGCCGCGTAGAGCTCGGCCGGGACGGGGTCCAGCCACTCGCGGTAGCGCTCGCTGCGCCCGTGCAGCGCGTCCTCGAAGGCGGCCTGCGTGGCGCGCGTGATCTCGCCCGGCGTGCCGTCGCCGATCGCGTGGTCGTCGACCTCGCGCAGCGGCGTCAGCTCGGCCGCGGTGCCGCAGACGAACGCCTCGTCGGCCAGGTAGAGCTCAGAGCGGGCGATGTCGCGCTCGACGACCTCGATGCCGAGGTCGCGCATGATCTGGATGATCGACCTGCGGTTGATGCCATCGAGGATCGACGCGGTCTGCGGCGGCGTGGAGACGACGCCGTCGCGCACGACGAACACGTTCTCGCCCGAGCCCTCGCAGACGTGGCCCTTGTCGTCGAGCAGGATCGCCTCCTCGTAGCCGGCCTTGTGGCTCTCGATCTTGGCCAGGATCGAGTTGAGGTACTGGCCGGTCGCCTTGGCGTGCGGGATCAGCGCGTCCGAGCTGATGCGCCGCCACGAGGAGACCTTGGCGCGCACGCCCTTGGTCTTGCCCTCCTCGCCGAGGTAGGCGCCCCACTCCCACACGGCGATCGTCACGTCGACCGGCGCGTCGAGCGGGAACAGGCCCATCGTCCCGTAGCCGCGGAAGATCAGCGGCCGGATGTAGCAGGAGCGCAGCCCGTTGCGGGCGATCGTCTCCAGCGTCGCCCGGCGCAGCTGCTCGCGCTCGAACGGGACGGGCATGTAGTACAGCTCGGCCGACCGGTAGAGCCGGTCGAGGTGGTCGGCGTGGCGGAAGACCGCCGGGCCGATCTCGGTGTCGTAGCAGCGCACGCCCTCGAAGACGCCCGTGCCGTAGTGCAGGCCGTGCGTGAGCACGTGGACCTTGGCGTCCTCCCACGGAACGAACTCGCCGTTCATCCAGATGAGGTCTGCCTGTTCCACGTCTGCTCCTCAGAGTCGCTCGCGGACCGCGCGCACGGCCTGCTCGGTCGTCGCGTCGCCCCCGAGATCGGGTGTGCGGAGCCCGGCGCGGAGCGCCTGGTCCACGGCCGATTCTAGGGCGGCGGCCTCGTCGTGCATAGCGAGGCCGTGCCTGAGCATCAGCGCGGCGGACAGGAACATGGCCAATGGGTTGGCCATTCCCGTGCCGGCGATGTCGGGGGCGGAGCCGTGCACCGGCTCGAAGACCCCGGGCCCGTCCGGGTTGCCCGTGCTCGCGCTCGGCAGCATGCCCAGCGATCCGGTGAGCATCGCCGCCTCGTCGCTGAGGATGTCGCCGAACATGTTCTCGGTGAGGATCACCTCGAAGTGGCGCGGCGCCGAGACGAGCTTCATCGCGCACGAGTCGACGAGCTGGTGCTCGAGCTCGACCTGCGGGAACTCCCTGCGGTGCACGTCGGAGACGACCTCGCGCCACAGCCGCGAGGTCTCCAGCACGTTGGCCTTGTCGACGCTGACGACCTTGGACCTCGCGGCCCGGAAGGCGACGCGCGCGATGCGCTCGATCTCCTCGCGGGTGTAGAGGCACTCGTCGGTCGCGCGGTCGTCGGTGCGGGTCTTCGCGCCGAAGTAGATGCCGCCGGTCAGCTCGCGCACGACGAGCATGTCGACGCCGTCGACGTCCTTGAGCGGCGAGGCGTCGGCGAGCGCCTCGAAGACCTTGACCGGGCGCAGGTTGGCGTAGAGGCCGAGCTCCTTGCGCAGGCCGAGCAGGCCCTGCTCGGGCCGCGGCGCCGCCGGGTCGGTCGAGTCCCACCTCGGCCCGCCGACCGCGGCGAGCAGCACGGCGTCGGACGTCCGGCAGGCATGCAGCACCTCGTCGGTGAGCGCCGTGCCGTGGACGTCGATCGACGCGCCGCCGAACAGGTGCTCCTCGAAGAAGAAGTCGCCCAGCTCGGCGAGCAGCTCGAGCGTCGGCGCGGTGATCTCGGGCCCGATCCCGTCGCCGGGCAGGACGGCGATGCGATGCGCCATCTCAGGCCACCGCCGTCGTGACCGGGCCGCTGCGCTCGCGCGAGGCCTCGTAGGCGGCGATCGCGTCCTCCTGCTGGAGCGTCAGGCCGATGTCGTCGAGGCCGTTGAGCAGGCGGTGCTTGGTGTCCGGGTCGATCTCGAAGCTCGCCGTCCCCCCCGGCCAACGCACCTCCTGCGCGGCGAGGTCGATCTGGGCCTCGCCCGCCTCGGCGATCGCGTGGACGGCCTCCTCGGGCAGCTGCACCGGCAGCAGGCCGATCTTCGTGCAGTTCGAGCGGAAGATGTCGGCGAAGCTCGGCGCGATGATCGCGCGGAAGCCGTAGTCCTCCAGGCCCCAAGGGGCGTGCTCGCGGCTGGAGCCGCAGCCGAAGTTGCGCCCGGCGACGAGGATCTGGCGCCGGGGCAGGTCCCAGTCGGGCTCCTTGGCCCAGTCGTAGAAGAGGAACTCGCCGAAGCCCGTGCGCTCGACCCGCTTGAGGAACTGCTTGGGCATGATCTGGTCGGTGTCGACGTCGTCGCGCATCAGCACGGACACCTTGTCGGTGATGGTCTCGATGGCCCTCATGCGGGCACGGCCTCCTCGGCGTGGTTCCAGGTGCGGATGTCGACGAAGTGCCCGGCGATCGCCGCCGCGGCGGCCATCTGCGGGCTGACGAGGTGCGTGCGGGCGCCGGCGCCCTGGCGGCCCTCGAAGTTGCGGTTCGAGGTCGAGGCGACGCGCTCGCCGGGCGCGGCGATGTCCGGGTTCATGCCCAGGCACATCGAGCAGCCCGCGGTGCGCCAGTCGAAGCCGGCGTCCTTGAAGATCGCGTCGAGGCCCTCGTGCTCGGCCTCGGCGCGGACCTGCTCGGAGCCGGGGACGACCATCGCCTCGACGCTCGCCGCCACCTTGCGGCCCTTGACGACCGCCGCGGCGGCGCGCAGGTCGCCGATCCGCGAGTTCGTGCACGAGCCGATGAAGACGCGGTCGATGGCGATCTCCTCGATCGGCGTGCCCGCCTCCAGGCCCATGTAGTGCAGCGCGCGCTCGTCGCCGTCGTCCTGCGGCTCGGGCACGGCGTCGGTGACCTGGACGACCATCTCCGGGTTCGTCCCCCAGGTGACCATCGGGCTGATCGCCGACGCGTCGACGACGATCTCGGCGTCGAAGCCCGCGCCGTCGTCGGTACGCAGCTCGCGCCACGCCTCGTCGATGGTCCCGCCGTGCCGCGCCACCCACTCCAGCGTCGTGTCGTCGGGGGCGATCATGCCCGCGCGGCCGCCGCCCTCGATCGTCATGTTGCAGACGGTCATGCGGCCCTCCATCGTCAGCGCCTCGATCGCCGGGCCGGCGTACTCGACGACGTGACCGGTCGCGCCGGCGACGCCAATCTGGCCGATCGTCGCGAGGATCAGGTCCTTGGCGGTCACGCCGGCGCCGAGCGCGCCCTCGTAGCGGATGCGCATTGCCTTGGGCTTGCGCTGGACGAGGCACTGGGTCGCGAGCACGTGCTCGACCTCGCTCGTGCCGATCCCGAAGGCCAGCGCGCCGAAGGCGCCGTGCGTCGCCGTGTGGCTGTCGCCGCAGACGATCGTCATGCCCGGCTGCGTGATGCCCAGCTCGGGGCCGATCACGTGGACGATGCCCTGGTGGTCGGAGCCGATGCTGTAGATCGGGATGCCGAACTCGGCGGCGTTGCGCTCGAGCGTCTGCACCTGCACGCGCGAGAGCTCGTCCCTGATGCGCGCGGCGACCGACGTGCCGTCGGTCGGCACGTTGTGGTCGGCGGTGGCGAGCGTGCGGTCGGGCCGGCGGACCTCGCGGCCCTGCATCCGCAGGCCGTCGAAGGCCTGCGGGCTGGTGACCTCGTGGACGAGGTGCAGGTCGATGAAGATGAGGTTCTCGGCGACCTCATGGGCCGCCCAGATCTTGTCGAACAGCGTCTGTGCCATCACGAGCGGCGCAGTCCCGCGGACACGATGCCCAGCAGGACGGCCTCCTCCTTGTCCGAGTGGTTGTAGAAGCGGTGGGGCAGGTCGGCGTCGAACGTCACGCAGTCGCCCTCGGCGAGCTCGTGGCGCTCGCCGTCGATCTCGAGCGTCGCCGAGCCGCGCTCGACGAGCGCCGTCTCGCGCGCGCCGGGCTCGTGCATCGGCGGGTCGCCCGGCCCGCCGGTCGCCGCGCCGGGCGCCAGCGTGTGGCGGCTGAGCTCGGCCCGCAGGCCGGGCAGCGGCGGCGTCAGGATCTCGACCGCGTGGCCGCCCCTGCCCCCGTGCCTGCGCTCGCCGGCGCGGACGATGCTCACGGCGCCGCCCTCGTCGAGCCGCAGCAGCTGCGACAGCGACAGGTCGAGGCCCTGGGCGATGCGGCCGGCCGTGGCGATCGTCGGGCTCGTCTCGCCGCGCTC
>DASZVK010000158.1:0-8552 GCA_035547175.1 Solirubrobacteraceae bacterium | reverse complement strand
CCGGCGCCGACGCGGCCCTGTACCTGCCCTTCGACGGCGATCCGCAGCGGGCCGCCGAGCGCGTCATGGCCGCGGCCGCGCGGCTCGGCACCGACCTCGACGGCGTCGCCGAGGTCGTGCTCGTCCCGCACCCGGTCTCGTCGACCGCCGACGCGCGGCTGCACGAGGCCGCCGACGCCTACGTGCCACTGCACGCCGGCTGCGCCGGCCACGAGCGCCTCGCCCGCGCCGTGGGCGCCGCCGTGATCGCGCCCGGCGCGCTCGCGCGCTGGCTTGCGACTGAAGTCCCGGCCGCCGCGGCCGATCACCCCCGGGCGTGACGCCTTGCCGCCGACAGCGGCGCGGGGCTTCCCTCACCGCGCCGCCGTCACGGCGACCGACGGGCGCCACGCCCGACGACGAGCCCGTCCGGCCTGGGTCCGCGCCCGCGCCTCCCAGCGCCCGGACGGGCTCGCGCGTCGCCCGCCCCGGTCGCCGGCGCCCCGCGAGCCGCCGCCGCGGGAAAGGGCTCAAGTTCTGCGCGGACGCTGCCGATGACGGCGCCATGGCGACACGGATGTCGCCGTTGGGACCCAAAACGATCATCAAGGAGATGAGGCATGTCCCTTTACGTGCAGAGCAACGTCGAGGCGATGAACGCCCACGACAACCTTCTGCGGACCAGCGGCTCGCTGTCGAAGGCCATGGAGCGCCTCTCGTCGGGCTACCGCATCAACCGCGCGGCTGACGACGCCGCCGGCCTGGCCATCAGCGAGAAGCTGCAGGCCCAGATCGGCGGCCTGGATCAGGCGTCGCGCAACGCGCAGGACGCGATCTCCCTCGTTCAGACGGCTGAGGGCTCGATGAGCGAGGTCCACTCGATGCTCCAGCGCATTCGCGAGCTGGCCGTGCAGTACCAGAACGGCACGCTCTCGACGTCGGACAAGTCCGCGATCACCTCCGAGGTCACACAGCTGACCGACGAGATCGAGCGCATCGGCAACACCGCCCAGTTCAACGGCATCAAGCTGCTGAACGACAGCAACGCGGCCGTGACGTTCCAGATCGGGGCCAACGACGGCGACGTGATCAGCGTCGGCCTCGTCTCGCTCGGCTCGGCGACCGCCCTGGCGAGCCTCGACCTGTCGTCCAGCACGGTGCTGGCCGACATCGACTCGGCGATCGAGGCCGTGAGCGCCCAGCGGGCTCAGTTCGGCGCGGTCCAGAACCGCCTCGAGCACACGGTGAACAACATCGCCACCTACCAGGAGAACCTGACGGCCTCCAACGCCCAGATCCAGGACGTCGACATGGCGTCGGAGATGGTGTCGTTCACCCGCCTGCAGGTCCTCCAGCAGGCCGGCACCGCGATGCTGGCCCAGGCGAACCAGTCGCCGCAGACGATCCTGCAGCTGCTGCGCTAGTCGCCGCGATCTCCTCACCCGCCGCGCGCCGGGCTCAAGCTCGGCGCGCGGCGGCCGATCGCCTCGGGTCGGCATGTCGATCGACGCCGTCCTCGCACGCATCGCCCTGCTCGGCGACCTCGGCACCCCCTCCGACGCCGCGCGCGCCGGCGGCGCCGCGGCCCCGGCGACGACCGGCGTGCCCTCCTCCTTCGCCGCCACGACGCCCGCTCTCCCGGCGACGACCTCCTACCCGCAGAGCTTCGCCCAGGCGCTCGGCGCCGCGACCGCGGCCGCCACGGGCCCGGCGATCGGCGGGCCGACGGCGCCGGCCGGCCCCGTGCCGCCGATCGTCTCGGTCGCCGAGGGCGAGCTCGGCCAGGCCGAGCAGCCGCCGGGCTCCAACGACTCGCCGCGGATCGCGACGTACCGCTCGGCCGTGCCGGGCGGCGGCGTCGGGCCGTGGTGCGCCTACTTCGTCTCGTGG
Source organism: Solirubrobacteraceae bacterium (assembly GCA_035547175.1). GTDB lineage: Bacteria > Actinomycetota > Thermoleophilia > Solirubrobacterales > Solirubrobacteraceae > BP-464. Next base: position 6,683 of record DASZVK010000158.1, on the reverse strand, counting down.
GCGTCGGCCCAGACGGGCAGCCCGATCGGCTTCGACGGCCAGGGCTCGGCGTCGGTCGAGGGCGTCTGGCAGTGGGCGCAGGCCGCCGGCCGCGCCGTCGCGGTCGACACCGCGCATCCCTACACGCCGTCGCCGGGCGACCTGATCGTCTGGGGCGGCGAGCACATCGGCATCGTCGAGGCCGTGCTGCCCGACGGCGGCATCCAGACGATCGAGGGCAACTCCGGCAACCAGGTGTCGCGGCGCGTCTACGGGCCCGACGGCGGCGGCGCCACCGGCTACGTCCGCATGGGCTGAGCGCCGCGCGATCGCGCGCTCAAGCATCACACCGGGCGGCCGAAGACCCCTGGACGTGGATCGCGGCTTGTACGTGGCTGCGGCCGGCATGGCCGCCGAGCAGGTCAGACAGGACATGATCGCCAACGACCTGGCGAACACCCAGACGGCGGGCTACAAGCCCGACCGCGCCGTGCAGACGGACTTCTCCGAGGTCCTGCTGTCCAACCGCCAGGACGGCAGCGCCGTCGGCCCGGTCGGCCAGGGGCCGGCGATCACCGATCGCTACACCGACCTCGGCCCCGAGCCGATCCACGACACCGACCACCCGCTCGACATGGCGATCCAGGGCGAGGGCTACTTCGCCGTGCGCACCCCGCAGGGCGTCCGCTACACCCGCGACGGCGAGTTCACCGCCGCCGCCGACGGGACGCTCGCCGACGCGCAGGGCAACGCGGTCCTCTCGCCCACGGGCCAGCCGATCCGCGTCGGCGCGGGCGGCGTCGTCGACCCGAGCGCGGTCGGCGTGTTCGCCGTCGACGACCCGGTCAAGGCCGGCGACGACCTCTTCACGGGGACGCAGCGCGGCACCGCCCGCGGCGTCGTGCGCACCAGCGCGCTCGAGGCCTCCGGCGTCGACGCGGCCAAGGCGATGGTCGACATGATCAAGTCGCTGCGGTCCTACGAGTCCGGCCAGAAGGTCATCCAGACGATCGACACGACGCTCGGCAAGGCCGCCGGGACGGTGGGGTCGATCCGATGACGCAGAGCCTCGACGCGGCCGCCACCGGCCTGGCCGCCTCGCAGTCGCGCATGGACGCGCTCGCCGACGACCTGGCGAACGTCAACACGGTCGGCTACAAGCCGCAGCGCGTCTCCTTCCACGACCTGCTCTACCAGAAGCCGGTCGACGGCCAGGGCGACGGCGTCACGGTCGGCGCCGGCGTGCGCGCGGTCGACATGGGCGAGGTCCCCGGGCAGGCGCCGTGGCAGACGACCGGCCGCCCGCTCGACGTCGCGATCGAGGGCGACGGCTACATCCAGGTGCGCCGCGCCGACGGCCTCACCGCGCTGACGCGCGCGGGCTCGCTCGACGTCGACTCGGCCGGCCATCTCGTCACGTCCAACGGCGACGTCGTCTCACCGCCGGTCACGCTGCCGCGCGGCGCGACCTCCGACCAGGTGACGATCGGCGCCGACGGGTCGGTCTCCGTCGACAAGCGCGTCGTCGGCCGGATCTCGCTGTTCACCGTCCAGTCGCCCGACCACCTCTCCCCCGTCGGCGACGACGACTACGTCGTCACGGCGGCCAGCGGCCCCGCCCGCCGCGTCGCCGACCCGCGCCTGCAGGCCGGCGTGCTCGAGGGCTCGGGCGTCGACCTCGCCGAGACGATGTCCGAGATGACCACGACCCAGCGCGCCTACGAGCTCGCCAGCCGCGCCGTGCAGACCGCCGATCAGATGATGCAGATCGCCAACGAGGTCAAGCGATGAGCGCCGGCCCGATCGACGGCTCGATCCCGCTGCCCGTCGCGCTGCGCGGGGCGTCGCCCGAGCGCCGGCAGGCGTGGGAGGCCGGGGCGGGCTTCGAGCGCGTGCTCCTCTCCCAGCTGCTCGAGCCGGTCACCGAGGACATGGCCGCCGACGCCGGCCCGTACGCGAGCGAGCTGACCGACGCGCTCGCCGGCGCCGTCGTCTCCGGCGGCGGCATCGGCCTCGCCGACCGGCTCGCCGACCAGATCGACGCGCAGCAGCGGGGCGCGGCATGAGCGCCGCCGTCGTCCCCGCCGTCCCCGGCCTCGGCCAGGCGGTCCTCGACCACCTCGACCGCCAGACCGCCTCGGCGCGCCGCCTGCTGGAGCTGATCCTGCGCCAGGGCGCGGCGATCCGCGAGCACCGCGCCGAGGACGTCGTCGCCTCGCTGATCGAGATCCAGCGCGAGATGACCGCGCGCGCCGAGCTGGAGGCCGAGCGCGAGCGCGTGCTGCGCCTCGCCGGCCGCGCGCTCGGCGCCGACACGCCCGACGTGACGCTCACGCGGCTGTGCACGATCCTCGACGAGGAGGACGCGCGCGCCGCCCAGGAGAGCAGCGCCGAGCTCCGCGGCCTGCTGGCCGAGATCGGCGGCCAGCACGCGCTCAACCGCGCGCTGATGCGCCAGGAGCTGGCCTTCCTCGACCACCTGATCCGCCTCGCCGGCGGCGACCACGGGCCGGTCTACGACCGCGACGCCGTCCCCAGCGGCCCCGCCCAGCGCCCCGGCATGACCCCGCACCAGCTCGACGCGAGGGCCTGAGCGATGACGTCCACGTTCTTCGGCCTGGAGACGGCGCTGCGCAGCCTACGGGCCAACCAGGAGGCGCTGGACACCACCGGCCACAACATCGCCAACGCCTCGACCCCCGGCTACTCGCGCCAGCAGGCGGTCCTCACGGCGACGCTGCCGCTGACGCTGCCGGCGGGCGGCCACGACGGCGTGCCGCTCTCGCTGGGCTCCGGCGTCGAGGTCTCCTCGGTGCAGCGCATCCGCGACCAGTTCCTCGACCTCCAGTACCGCGCCCAGAACACGCTGCACGGCTACTCGTCGCAGATGGCCACCTCGCTGGGCGAGGCGCAGACGGCGATGGCCGAGCCGTCCGACGACGGCCTCGCGGCGCGGATGCAGACGTTCTGGAACGCGTGGAGCGACCTCTCCAACGACCCGACGAGCACGGCCGCCCGCCAGGCGCTGATCGACGCCGGCACCGACCTCGCCGAGGGCATCAGCACGCTCGACGGGCGCCTGCAGACGGTCGCCGACCAGGCCGCCGACCAGTACACGTCGCTGATGGACGCCGACGGCCCGGTCAAGGCCGACGCCGACGAGCTCGCCGAGCTCAACGACGCGATCGCCGACGCCACCCAGCGCGGCGACGCCGCCAACGACCTGATGGACCGCCGCGACCAGCTGATCGACCAGCTCTCCGGCTACGCCTACGTGAAGGTCGTCCCCAGCACCACCCGCGCGGGCGCCGTCACGGTCTACTTCGGCGACACCTCGGCGACGCCGACGGCGCTCGTCGACGGCGACGTGCGCGGCGCCGCCGCGGTCGTGACCTGGCCGCCGACGCTGAGCGCCGACCCGCAGGGCGAGCTCGGCGCGCTCAAGGACCTGTCGAGCACGACGAGCGGGCCGATCGCCGACCTGCGCACGCAGCTCAACGCGATCGCCAAGTCGCTCGTCGACGCCGTCAACGACGCCTACACGGCGGGCGGCACCGTGACGGGGAGCTTCTTCTCGGCCACCGCCGGCAGCGAGGCGGCGACGATCGCCGTCGACCCCTCGGTGACGGTCGCCAGCCTGCACACGGGCACCGGCGCCGCGGGCTCCAACGACATCGCGCTCGCGGTCAGCGCCCTGCGCGACCAGTCGGGCGGCGCCGACGACCTCTACGCCGCGTTCGCCTCGCACGTCGGCAGCTACGTCCAGAACGCGCAGCGCGACGAGACCCTGTCGCAGTCGCTGACCGACTCGATCGACGCCAACCGCCAGTCCGTCTCGGGCGTCTCGCTCGATGAGGAGATGACCAACCTGATCAAGTTCCAGCGCGCCTACCAGGCGTCGGCGCGCATGCTGACCACCCTCGACTCGGTCCTCGACCAGCTCATCAACCGCACGGGCGTCGTCGGCCTCTAGATCACCTGCGCCATGTCGATCCGCGTCACCACCAACGCCCTCGCCACCAACGTCCTGCGCGACCTCGAGAGCCTGCAGGGCAAGCTCTCGGCCACGCAGGAGAAGCTGTCCTCGGGCAAGCGCATCACCAAGCCCTCCGACGATCCCTACGGCACCGGCCTCGCGCTCGGCCTGCGCGGCGAGCTGTCGGCGACCGGCCAGTACGCCAGCAACGTCCAGGACGCGATCGCGTGGACGAACACGACCGACACCGCGCTGAGCGGCATGAACGACCTGCTCAAGCGCGCCCGCGACCTCGTCGTGCGCGGCGCGACCGGCACGCTCGACCAGTCGTCGCGCAACGCGATCGCCGAGGAGATCGACCAGATCGTCGCCGGCGTCCGCCAGCAGGCCAACGCGACCTACAACGGCCGCTACGTGCTCGCCGGCACCGCCGAGCAGTCGGTCCCCTACCCGCCCGGCTCGGACGCCTACGGCGGCGACGCGCAGCCGGTCGTGCGCCAGATCGGGCCGAGCACGTCGGTCACGATCAACCAGAACGCGGGCGACCTGCTCGGCGCCGGCTCGACGTCCAACGACGGCCTCGCGCTCGACACGCTGGAGAAGATCTCCCAGCACCTGCGCAGCGGCACCGCGGCCGACATCGACACGCTGGGCAACGCCGACCTCGCCAACCTCGACGGCGTGCTCGACAAGCTCGGCATCATGCGCGCCCAGGTCGGCGCCGTCAGCAACCGCCTGTCGCTCGCCCAGGACCGCCTGCAGCAGGCGCAGACGACCGCCACCGCCAACCTCACCTCGGTCGAGGACGCCGACATGACGCAGGTCCTCATCGACTACAGCACGCAGAGCAACGCCTACCAGGCGGCGCTGAAGGCGGGCGCCAACCTGATCCAGCCGTCGCTCATGGACTTCCTGTCATGAGAGGAGGAGGAGCCCTGTCCGTCACGATCACCGGCACCCGCTTCGGCGACATCGAGGTCGCCGCCGAGCAGGTGCTCGACATGCCCAACGGGCTGGTCGGCATCCCCGGCCGGCGCTACGCGCTCGTCGGCGACGCCGACGCCCCGTTCCGCTGGCTGCAGTCGCTCGACGACCCGAGCTTCGCGCTGCCGGTCACCGATCCCGGGCGCCACGACATCGAGTTCTCGCTCGACCTCGGCGAGGACGTGCCGGCCTCCGAGCTGGCCGCCTGCCAGGTCCTGGTCACCGTCCGCGCCGCGGAGCGCCTGGAGGACTTCACCGTCAACCTGCGCGCCCCGATCGTCGTGCACGAGGGCAGCGCCTGGCAGGTCATCAACCAGGCCGAGGGCGCGCCGCTGCGCGAGCCGCTGTTCCACGGCGCCCCCACCCCGACGTCCGCCGCGGCCGCCGCTTGAGACGGCCGGGCGAGCGTCCGGGCCCCGGATGGCAAGGACGCAGACCCGAAGGAATGCTCGGTATTTCGAGGGTCGAGGACGTAGCCAGGCGGATGCCCGGCGCTCGCCTACCAGGGCTTCTTGAGCAGCAGGACGATGTTCACGGCGAAGGCGATCGAGAAGCCGATCGTCCAGCGGTTCAGGTTGCGCTCGACCAGCGAGCCGCCGCCCAGCGGCCCCTGACCGGTCCCCACGCCGAAGGCGCCCGACAGCCCGGCGTCCTTCCCCGAGTGCATGAGGATCAGGAAGATCAGCACGATCGAGATGAAGACCTGGAGGATCGAGAAGACCGTGTCCATCGGCCCCGCAGGCTAGCGGATCGCTGCGGGAACGTCGCGCGCCTGCCGATAAGCCGGATGAGCGAGATGCCGCGCCTGCCCCACGTCACCTGCGTGATGACGGCCTACCAGTACGGCCGCTTCCTGCCGCAGTCGCTCGACTCGGTCCTCGCCCAGGACTACCCCGCCGAGCTGCTCGACGTCGTCGTCGTCGACGACGGCTCGACCGACGACACGCCCGTGGTCCTCGCCCGCTATGCCGCCGCCCACCCGCAGCGGATCACGGTCGTGCGCCAGCGCAACGCCGGGACGGTCGCCGCCATCAACCGCGGCCTCGAGCTCGCCCGCGGCGAGCTGATCGCGATCCTCGACGCCGACGACGCCTGGCTGCCGCACAAGACGCGCACCCAGGTCGAGATGCTCCAGGCCAACCCGCGCCTCGGGCTCGTCCACTCGGACATGACGGCGATCGACGGCGACGGCGAGGTGGTCGCCGAGTCGTGGTTCCGGCTGCACGACACCTGGCCGGAGAGCGGCCGCGTGCGCGGCGTGCTGATCGGCCGCAACATCGCGACGAACTCGACGATCATGATGCGGGCCGACCTGCGGCACGCCTACTGGCCGCTGCCGTCCGAGGCCGAGGTCCCCTGCCAGGACTGGTGGTTCGCGGCGCAGGTCGCCGCCCACGCCGAGATCGACCTGCCCGCCGAGCCGCTCGTGCTCTACCGCCGCCACGGCTCCAACAAGAGCCCGGACCGCGACGACGCCGCCCACCAGGCGCGCAACGCGCGCCGGCTGATCCGGCAGATCCGCCACCTGCTCGGCCACACGCTCGCCCAGGAGGTGACCGCGCGCGACCTGCTGCTGGCCGTCTTCGAGCTCGACCGGCGCGCCGCCGAGGCCCAGCGGCTGCTCGGCACGCGCTTCGCGCGGCTGGCGGAGATCACCGACGACGACCGCGCGGCGGCCGAGCGCGAGCTCGCCGCCGGGGGGCGCGACGTCGAGCGGATGTTCGCCGCCGCGCGCGCGATCGCC
>DASZVK010000157.1:0-3634 GCA_035547175.1 Solirubrobacteraceae bacterium | reverse complement strand
GAGGCGCCCGAGCGCGAGGAGACGCGCCGCTTCCTGCGGCGGCTGCTGGAGGCGCGGCGGCTGTGAGGCGGCCGCCGCGCCCCGGCGGCTAGGACTCGGCCAGCGCGGCCTTGAGCGCGTCGAGCTGCGCGCGGACCTCGGCGGGCAGCCGGTCGCCGAACCTCGCCAGGTGCTCCTCGATCTGCGGCAGCTCGTGCGCCATCGCCTCGACGTCGACGTCGAGCACGGCGTGCAGGTCGGCGTCGGAGATGTCGAGGCCCTGCGTGTCGATCTCGCCCGGCGCCGGGACGAGGCCGATCGGGGTCTGCACCGCCTCGGCCTCGCCGTCGCAACGGCGGAAGATCCACTCCAGCACGCGGCTGTTCTCGCCGAAGCCGGGCCACAGGAAGCGGCCGTCGTCGCCCTTGCGGAACCAGTTGACGTAGAAGACCCTCGGCAGCTCGACGTCCTGCCGGCGCCCGATCGCCAGCCAGTGGGCGAAGTAGTCGGCCATGTTGTAGCCGCAGAACGGCAGCATCGCGAAGGGGTCGAAGCGCAGCTGGCCGACCTTGCCGAACGCGGCGGCGGTCTGCTCCGAGCTCATCGTCGCGCCGAGGAACACGGCGTGCTCCCAGTCGAACGCCTCGCGCACCAGCGGGACGACCGTCGCGCGGCGTCCGCCGAACATGAAGGCGTCGATCGGCACGCCGGCGGGGTCCTGCCACTCGGCCGCGATCGACGGCGCCTGCGCGGCGGCGACGGTGAAGCGCGCGTTGGGGTGGGCGGCGGTCTCCTCGGAGTCCGGCGTCCAGTCGCGGCCCTTCCAGTCGGTCAGGTGCGCGGGCGCCTCGCCGCCGATCCCCTCCCACCAGACGTCGCCGTCGTCGGTCAGCGCGCAGTTGGTGAAGATCGTGTCGTGGCCGACCATCGCCATCGCGTTGGGGTTGGTCGCCTCGTTGGTGCCCGGCGCGACGCCGAAGAAGCCGGCCTCGGGGTTGATCGCGTACAGGCGCCCGTCGTCGCCGAACTTCATCCAGGCGATGTCGTCGCCGATCGTCTCGACCTTCCAGCCCGCCAGCGTCGGGACCATCATCGAGGTGTTGGTCTTGCCGCAGGCGCTCGGGAACGCGCCGGTGACGTACTTGACGGCGCCCTCGGGCGAGGTGAGCTTGAGGATCAGCATGTGCTCGGCCATCCAGCCCTCGTCGCGCGCCATCGCGCTGGCGATGCGCAGCGCCAGGCACTTCTTGCCCAGCAGCGCGTTGCCGCCGTAGCCGGAGCCGTAGGACCAGATCTCACGCGTCTCCGGGTAGTGGACGATGTACTTCGTCTCGGCGTTGGTCGGCCAGGCGGAGTCCTCCTGGCCCTCCTCCAGCGGCGCGCCGATCGAGTGCACGCAGGGGACGAACTCGCCGTGCTCGCCGAGCACCTCGAGCGCGCCCGCGCCCATGCGCGTCATGATCCGCATGCTCACGGCGACGTAGGCCGAGTCGGTGAGCTGGACGCCGATCTGGGACTTGTCCGAGCCCAGGGGGCCCATGGAGAACGGCACGACGTACATCGTGCGGCCCTTCATCGACCCCCTGAACAGGGCGCCCAGCGTCTCGCGCATCTCCGACGGGGCCCGCCAGTTGTTCGTCGGCCCGGCGTCCTCCTCGCGCTCGGAGCAGATGAACGTGCGGTCCTCCACGCGCGCCACGTCCGACGGGTCCGACCAGGCGAGGTAGCTGTTGGGGCGCTTGGCGTCCGACAGCCGGCGGAAGGTGCCGGCCTCGACGAGCTCCTGGCACATCCGGTCGTACTCCTCGGCCGAGCCGTCGCACCAGTGGACGTCGCCGGGCTGCGTGAGCTCGGCGATCTCGTCGACCCAGCTCAGGAGGTTCTTGTTGGACGTCGGCGCGGCGGTGTCGGTGGCCATGGACGTTGGCTCCTTCGTGATGCTGTCCGGGAACGGAAATGGGCGGGGTTTGGCCCCGCCCGGCGAAACTCGCGCCCGTGAGCGTATCGCGCGGGCGGGCCGAACGGCGGCGTCGTGCCGGCGATCGCTCAGCGAGCCGACAGCGGAGGAGCCTCGCTCAGGCGAGGGCGAACTCGGCCGCCGCGTCGCGCGTCGGGAAGACGTCGAGCGCCCCGACGAGGCCGGTCGCCTCGAGGACGAGCAGCGCGTACGAGCCGGGCTCGACGGCGACCGCGAGGCGGCCGTTCGCGCCCAGCCTGGTGCGGGCGCCGACGATCGCCGCGAGCGACAGCGAGTCCATGAACGTCACCTCGGTGAGGTCGACGACGACCCGCCGCGCGCCGCGCCCCTCGATCGTCCCGAGCGCCTGGCGCAGCGCCGGTGCGGACCCGGCGTCGAGCTCGCCGGACGCGCGCAGCAGGACGGCGGCGTCGCCCATCGACGCCATCTCGACGGCCATCGGCCCGTCGCGCCCCGCCATGGCCGCAAACGATCCCCGACGCGCGGCGCGGCGACGCGTCAGGTGGACGAACGTCGCAGCGCCCGCCTCAGCGGCCGGCGAGGCCCACGCGGGAAGCCTCGCCGCTCCGCCGGGCCGGGCCGGCGTCCAGCAGCGCGCGGGTCGCGTGGTCGCCGAGCAGCCGGCCGCGCAGCGTCAGCACCGCCCGCCCGCCGGCCAGGGCGCCGGGCTCCAGCAGGCCGTCGGCGGCCAGCGCCGCGGCCGCGGCACGCTCGTCCGGGCGCAGCTCGAGCCCGTCGGCCATGCGCAGCCCGAGCATCACGCGCTCGGTCTCGCGCTCGTCGTCGGCGAGGACCTCGCGGCCGGCCTCGGGCAGGCGCCCGTCGGCGACCATGCGGGCGTGGTCCGCGGGCCGGCGCACGTTCCACCAGCGCACGCCGCGCAGGTGGCCGTGCGCGCCGGGGCCGATCGGCCACCAGTCGCCGTCGCCCCAGTAGCCGAGGTTGTGGCGGCAGCGCGCGCCGTCGCTCGCCGCCCAGTTGGAGACCTCGTACCAGCGCAGGCCCGTCGCGCCGAGCCGCTCGTCGGCGATCGCGTAGCGATCGGCGAGCACGTCGTCGTCGGGCGCGGGCAGCTCGCCGCGGCGCACGCGGGCGGCGAGCGCCGTGCCCGGCTCGACGGTCAGGGCGTAGGCGCTGACGTGGTCGGGCCCCGCCGCCAGCGCCGCGTCCAGCGACGCGCGCCAGTCGTCGTCGCTCTCGCCCGGCGTGCCGTAGATGAGGTCGGCGCTGACGTGCTCGAAGCCGGCCGCGCGCGCCTCGCGCAGCGCGTCGACGGCGCGGCCGGGCGTGTGGACGCGATCGAGCACGGCGAGCACGTGCGGCGCCGCGCTCTGCATCCCGAACGACACGCGCGTGAAGCCCGCCTCGCGCAGCGCCGCCAGCGAGCCCGCGTCGACGCTCTCGGGATTGGCCTCGGTCGTCACCTCGGCGCCGGGCGCGAGGCCGAGCTCGGCGTCGATCGCGGCGAGCACCGTCCCGAGCTCGGCCGGGCCCAGCAGCGTCGGCGTGCCGCCGCCGAAGAAGACCGTGTCGACCGCGGCCGGGCGCGCGCCGAGCCGGTCGAGCTCGCGCGCGGCGAGGCGCAGCTCGGCGACGGCGACCGCGGCGTAGCCGGCACGCTCGGCGTCGGGCGCGACGTAGGTGTTGAAGTCGCAGTAGCCGCAGCGGGCGGCGCAG
>DASZVK010000156.1:0-4581 GCA_035547175.1 Solirubrobacteraceae bacterium | reverse complement strand
GACCCGGCGGCGCGCCTGGCCGCGGCGCTCGGGGTGGCCGAGCTCGGCAACGAGCCCGAGCGCGTCGAGCCCTCACGGCTCGCCGGCCACGGCGCCGAGCCCGCGGGCGAGCTGTGGGCGATGACGCTCGACCCCAAGCGCACGTTCGACGACCTGATCGCGCGGCTGTCGCCGGACGAGCGCACGCGCGAGGAGGTCCTGCGCAACCGCGTCTACCAGGGGCTGTCGGGCGCGGTCGCCGGCTCGCAGGAGTACACGGCGATGGCCAAGCTCTACGACCTGCACCGCGACGGGCGCTTCGACGCGATCGTGCTCGACACGCCGCCGTCGCGCAACGCGCTCGACTTCCTCGACGCCCCCGACCGCCTGATCCGCTTCCTCGAGGGCCGCGCGCTGCGGGCGCTGCTGACGCCGACGGGCCTCGCGGCGAGGATCGCCGCGCGCGGCGCCGGGGCGGTGCTCGGCACGCTGCGCCCGCTGACCGGGCCGGGGCTGCTCGAGGACCTGGCGACGTTCTTCCGCGCGCTCGGCGGCCTGCTCGACGGCTTCCGCGCGCGGGCGGCGGCGGTCAAGGCGCTGCTCGAGTCGCCGTCGACCGCCTTCGTCGTCGTCGCCTCGCCCGAGCGCGAGCCGGTCGAGGAGGCGATCTTCCTGCGGCGCGAGCTGGCGCGCGCCGGGCTCCCGTTCGGCGGCCTCGTCGTCAACCGCGTCCACGATCCCGTCGAGGACGAGCGCGCGCCGGCCGAGCTGCACGACGACCCCGGCCTCGCCGCGCGCGTCGCGCTGGCCGCCGCCGAGCTGGGCGTCCTCGCGCGGCGCGACGCGGCGGCGGTGCAGCGCCTGCGCGCGCAGGTCGACCCCGGCGCCGTCGTCGTGCCCGAGCTCGAGGGCGACGTGCACGACGTCGACGGCCTCGCCGCCGTCTGCCGGCACCTGCTCGGCTGACGACGGCCGGGCTAGGCGCGCAGCCCGTCGAGCACGATCTCGAGGTGCCGGCGCCAGGCCTCGGGCTTGTAGTCCATCGCGGCGCAGACGCCGCACATCAGCACGCCGATCTCCTCGACGCGGAAGTCGGGACGCAGGTCGCCGTCGGCGCGGGCCTCGTCGAGCAGCGGCCGGCAGGCGTCCAGCAGCCGCTCGCGCGCCGCCTCGGCATGCCGCCAGACCTCGTCGCCGCCGCGCAGGATCGCGAAGCGGGTGCCGGCGTCGCGGGCGATCGACTCGGCGTTGTCGACCAGCATCCGCCGGAAGCGCTCGAACGCCGGCCCGTCCTGCGCGGCGACCGCGTCCGCGTCCTGCGCGAACGCCCTGAAGCGCTCGTCGACGAGCTCGCCGAGCAGCGCGTCCTTGGTGGCGAAGTGGCGGTAGATCGTGCCGACGCCGACGCCGGCGCGGGCGGCGATCTGGTCCATCTGCGCGGCGTCGCCGTGCTCGGCGAACTCGACGCGCGCGGCGTCGAGGATCGCCTGGCGGTTGCGGCGAGCGTCGGCGCGCCCGGGCTGCTTGACAACGTGAACCATGGTTCCGTATCGTTCCGGCGGTCAACCGGAATCGAGATTCAGCTTAACCATGGAACATCATGTCGACAAGGGCCGGGCGCTGCTGCTGCTCGCGCTGACCCAGTTCATGGTCGTGATCGACGCCTCGATCACCAACGTAGCGCTGCCCTCGATCGGCCGCAGCCTGCACATCGAGCAGGCCGACCTGTCGTGGATCGTCAACGCCTACACGCTCACCTTCGGCGGCTTCCTGCTGCTCGGCGGCCGCCTCGCCGACCTCGTCGGCCGGCGCCGCATGTTCATGATCGGCCTGACCGTGTTCGGGGTCGGGTCGCTGCTCGGCGGCATTGCCCAGTCGCAGGGCTTCCTCGTCGGCGCGCGCGCCCTGCAGGGCCTCGGCGCCGGCTTCGCCTCCCCCGCCGCGCTGTCGATCGTCACGACGACGTTCGCCGAGGGCGCCGAGCGCAACCGCGCGCTCGGCATCTGGGGCGCGGTCGCCGGCGCGGGCGGCGCGGCCGGCGTGCTGCTCGGCGGCCTGCTGACCGAGATCGACTGGCGCCTGGTGCTGTTCGTCAACGTGCCGGTCGCCGCCGCCGTCGTGCTGTCGGCGCCGCGCGTGCTGGTCGAGTCGACCGCGGAGACCGAGGTCGACACGTTCGACGTGCCCGGCGCGGCCGCCGTCACGGCCGGCCTGGCGCTGCTCGTCTACGCGCTCGTCGACGCGCACGGCGCCGGCTGGGGCTCGGCCGCGACGATCGGCAAGCTCGCCGGCGCCATCGCCCTGCTGGGCGCGTTCCTGGCGATCGAGACGCGCGCGCGGCATCCGCTGATGCCGTTTCGCATCTTCCGCCTGCGCACGCTGCGCGGCGCGAACCTCGTCGGCCTGTTCACCGGCATGTCGCTGTTCGCGATGTTCTACTTCCTGTCGCTCTACATGCAGGACGTGCTGGGGTACTCGGCGCTGGAGGCCGGCCTCGCCTACCTGCCGCTGGCGGTGACGATCATCCTCGTCGCCGGCGTCGCCGCCCAGCTCGTCACGCGCGTCGGCTTCAAGCCGACGCTGATCGCCGGCATGCTGCTCGTCGCCGGCGGCCTGGTCTGGTTCAGCCGGATCTCCGCCGACGGCTCGTTCTGGGTCGACCTGCTCGGCCCGTCGATCGTCGTCGGCGCCGGGCTGGGCATGACGTTCGTGCCGCAGATGATCGCCGCGGTGACGGGGATCGACCCGCACGAGGCGGGCCTCGCGTCGGGCCTGATCAACACCTCGCAGCAGCTCGGCGGCGCGCTCGGCGTGGCGGTCCTCGTCTCGGTCGCCAGCTCGCGGATCGGGCCGCTGACGTCGGCCTCGCCGCAGCGGCTCACCGACGGCTACTCGCTGGCCTTCCTCGTCGGCATGTTCTTCGCGCTGGCGGGAGCGGCGGTCGCCGCGCTGGTGATCTCCTCGCGCGACTCGCGCGAGCACGCGGCGGCGGCGCAGCGCGGCGAGGCGGCGGTCGAGGCGGCCGCGGCCTAGGGCTGGACGCCGCATGGCGGCGTCAGCGCCGCTCGAGCAGGACCACCGGGATCTCCCGGGCGGTGCGCGCCTGGTAGGCGTCGAAGTGGGGCCAGGCGGCGACGGCCTTCGCCCACAGCTCGGGGCGCTCCTGCGCCGTCGCCCGGCGGGCATGCACGGCGCGGCGCTCGCGGCCGATCTGAGCGAACGTGTCGGGGTTGGCCATCAGGTTGTGGAACCAGGACGGGTTGCGCGGGTGGCCGCCCTGCGAGGCCACGACGATCGGCGTGTCGCCGTCGGGCGCGTAGAGCAGCGGCGTCCGGCGGCGGATGCCGCTGCGCGCGCCGACGTGCTCGACGATCAGGAAGCGGCCGCGGATGAACGGCGCGCGATGCCCGACGCGTCCGCCGCTGGCGCGGTAGACGACCTCGTGCAGCTGCAGCACGCGCCGCGTGACCGGCCACGAGCGCTCGAGCGCGTCGAGGACGATCCCCACGGTCGCGCCGGGCTACGAGCCCGAGCCGCCCAGGCCGACCGTCGAGACGAGCAGCGCGAGGACCAGCAGCGCGCCCGTCGCCAGCCGCATCCGGCGCGGCGTCAGCCAGGCCCCGCCGTGGACCCGCAGCCACGAGCGGATCCCGGTCGCCCCGGCGGCGGCTGCCATGGCGCATGCGGCGCACATGGGCACGATCGTACTCCCTGCCGCCCCGCCACCCCACGCCAGAAAGCGAGACTCGATCTCATTCCTGTAAGCTGCCGCGCCATGCTCGAGCCGTTCTCGCTCCCGTTCGTCCAGCGCGGCCTCGTCGAGGTCGCGCTGCTCGCCGTCGCCGGCGGGCTGATCGGCACCTGGGTGGTGCTGCGCGGCCTGGCGTTCTTCTCGCACGCGGTGGGCACCGCGGCGTTCCCGGGGCTGGTGCTCGCCGACGGCCTCTCGTTCTCCGCGCACCTCGGCGCGCTCGGCACGGCCGGGATCGTCGCCGGCGCCGTGGCCGCGCTGTCGCACCGCGACGCGCGCCGCTACGACAGCGCGACCGGGCTCGTGCTCGTCGCCGCGCTGGCCGCCGGCGTGATCCTCGCCTCCGACGTCTTCCACTCCGGCGCCGGCGTCGACACGCTGCTGTTCGGCAGCCTGCTCGTGATCGGCACGCCCGACCTGCTGTGGGCGGCTGCGGCCGGGCTCGTCGTCGTCGCGGCGACGCTCGTGCTCGGGCCGCGCTGGCTGGCCTCGGGCTTCGACCCCGCGGGCGCCCGCGCGAGCGGCGTGCGCACCGCCGCGGCCGACGCCGCGCTCGTCGCGCTCGTCGCGCTGGTCGCGATCGCCTCGCTGAGCGCGGTCGGGGCGCTGCTCGCGGCGGCGCTGATCGTCGTCCCCGCGGCGACGACGCGCCTGCTCTGCTCGCGCATGACGAGCGGGCAGCACGCGACCGTCGCCCTCGCCGCGGCCGAGGGCGTCGTCGGCCTGTGGGCGTCGGTGCAGCTCGACGCGCCCCCCGGAGCCGCGATCGCCGTCCTCTCGGGCGCCGTCTTCGCCGCGGTCGCGCTGGGGCGGGCGCTGGGCGAGCGCCTGCGCGCGCCCCGCCTCGCGAT
>DASZVK010000155.1:0-9731 GCA_035547175.1 Solirubrobacteraceae bacterium | reverse complement strand
CCCCCCCCCGCGGCCGCCGGGCGCACGCGCTCGCCGGCGAGCGCGGCGGCGCGGCGCGCCTCGCGGGGGGTTGGCGCGAGGCCGTCGGGCCAGCCGACCGCGCCGAGCGCCCGGCGCTCGGACGCCTCCTGCAGCGACGGGCGGAACAGGGTCAGGACGTCGTCGACGAACTGCGACCGCGGCGCGTCCTCGCCCTCGTCGTCGGCGACCCGCCAGCTCAGCGCCAGCAGCTCCTCCGGGCGCGAGACGGTCGCGTAGAAGAGGAAGCGCTCGGCGTCGACCGGATCCTCGTGGCGGCGCAGGGCGAGGCCGGAGGCGAGCGCCAGCTCGCGGCGGTCCTCGTCGGTGAGCAGCAGCCTGGGCCGCGTCTGACGCGGCCAGACGCCGTCCTGCAGGCCGCACGCGAACAGCGCCCGCACGCGCCGCGCGCGCACCGCCAGCGGCCCGCTGACCGACACGAGCCCCGGGCCGGGCGACGGGCCGAGCCGCACCGTCAGCGACTCGAGCACGCGGGCGAGGTCCTCGGGCGACCCGGCCAGGCGAGGGTCGCGCTCGGCCAGCGCGCCCAGCTCGGCGAGCGCGGTGCGGATCTGCGCCGCCGCGCCCGCGTCGATCGACTCGTCGGCGTCGAGGACGCGGGCCGCGCCGCGGTGCGGGCGCTCGAGCAGGACCTGGGCCTCGGTCGCGAGCCTGCGGCACAGGCGCGCCGGAGGTCCCTGCGCCGCCCGGGCGACGCGGTCGAGCGCGTCGAGCGTCCACTCGTTGCGCTCCTCGAAGGCGGCGCGCGCCTGCGCGGCCGTGCGCAGCCCCTCGCTGCGCACGTGCGCCTCGAGGCGGTCGACGCGCTCGAGCTGGCGGACGACGCCCGGCGTGCGCAGATAGGCCAGCAGGTCGTCGGCGGTGCCCGCCGGCGAGGAGGCGCGCAGCAGCGCCAGCAGGCCGCGGCCGAGCGCGGTCGCCGCGGCGGGGACGCGGCGGTCGATGGCGGCCGGGATGCCGTACGCGCCGAAGACGTGGGCGACGAGCGGCGCGACCGCGGCCGGGTCGCGGAACACGACCGCTATCTCCTCGGCGGGCCATCCGTCGCGCAGCAGCCGCGCGACGTGGGCGCCGACGAGCTCGATCTCGGCGCGGGGGCCGCCGGCCTCCAGCAGCGCGATCGCCGCGCCGGCCTCGACCGGCTCGGCGTCCTCGTACAGCCCGCGCTCCAGGTGGTGCAGCGCCGTCCGGGAGGCCTCGGCGTAGAAGTCGGCGCGCGCGGGCATCTCCTCGCGCGCGTCGGCCATGCCGCGCATCTCCTCGAAGTTGGTCGCGCGATCGGCGAAGACCTGACGGCCGAGCTCGTAGGTCAGCGAGACCGTCACCTGCGCGCCGGCGTCCCTGGAGAGCGCGCGCAGCGCGTCGCGCTGCAGCGGCGTGAGGTCGTCGAAGCCGTAGACGAAGACGGGCGCGTCGCCCCACGAGGCCGGGGCGAGCCGCAGGGCGTCGATCGCGGCGGCCGCGTGGCCGCGCTCGTCGCGCACGCCGAGCCGGTCGAGCTCGCGGTGGTAGGCGGACACGAGCGCGGCGACGTCGGCGGCGTACGCGGTGCGGTCGGGCCGGGCCTCGCCCCACGAGCGCAGCGCGGAGACCGCGCGCTGTGGCGTGGCGGGGACGTCGCCGAGCTCGTCGAGCAGCTCGAGCAGGGCGCCCGCGAAGCCGGGCGTCGCGGCGCTGGCGGCGAGCGGCCCGAGCTCGGCGCCGGCGACCGCCGTGGCGACCACCCGCTCGCGGACGAGGCCGCGCACGGGCCGGCCGCCGACGCCCGCGCGCCTGGCGATCTCGCGCGTCAGCCAGGCGAAGCGCATCACCTGCACGCCGAAGACGGCGCCCGAGGAGGCCAGCTCGCGGCGGTAGTGCTCGACGTCGGCGAGCGTCGGGACGACCAGCAGCGGCTCGCGCCCCTGCGCCAGCGCCTCGCGGAACGCGCCCAGCACGCGCCCGGCCTTCTCGGCGTTCGCCGGTCCGATGACGAGCGTCAGGGGCACGCGTCCCATGCTCGCGCGATCGCCAGACGGCGTGGGCGCGGGCGCCCGGGCGGGCCCGGCCTCCTACGCCGCGGCCTCGGCCCCGGCGGCCGTCGCGGCGGCGGCCTCCTCCTCGGCCTCGGGCGGCTTGGCGCCCTCGCGGGCCCACGGCTCGTCGAACTCGACGCGCCAGCGGCCCTCCTCGTTCTGCATCAGCGCCAGCCGGGCGCGGAACGAGCGGCCCGAGCGGCCCTTGAAGCCGGTCACCGGCCGCGCCGTGCGGCCGGTCTGGATCAGCTCGCGGGCGACAGCGGCGGGCAGCTGCTTGCCGGCCTTGGCCTTCCAGATGACGAAGCCGCAGCCCGGGTCCTCGCGGCTCCAGCACGAGTAGCCCTTGCGGTTCTCGACGATGTCGCGGCCGCAGACCGCGCACGGCCCGAGATTGGCGCGCGGGATGCGCACGTCCTTCAGGCGCGCGTCGAGCTCGCCGACGGTCGCGCCCGCGAACTTGGCGATGTCGGCCATGAACGCCTTGCGCGAGTCCTGGCCCTCCTCGATCGCCGCCAGCCGGTGCTCCCACTCGCCGGTCAGCGACGGCGACGTCAGCGGGTGCTCGCCGAGCAGCCGGATCACGTTCATGCCCTTCTCGGTCGGCACCAGCGAGCGCCCGTCGCGCTCGACGTAGCCGACGTCGATCAGACGCTCGATGATCGCCGCGCGCGTGGCCGGCGTGCCGATGCCGGACTCCTTCATCGCCTCGCGCAGCGCGTCGTCGGAGACCAGCTTGCCGGCGGTCTCCATCACGCCCAGCAGCGACGCGTCGGAGTAGCGGCCGGGCGGCTTGGTCTGCTTCTCCAGCGACTGCGCCTCGCGCGTGCGCACCCGCTCGCCCTGCTCGAGGCGCGGCAGCGTCTGCTCGCGGGCCTCGTCGTCGTCGGCCTGCGCGCCGTCGTCGGCCGACTCGCCGTAGACGGCGCGCCAGCCCGGCTCGATCAGCACCTTGCCGGTCGTCCTGAAGACGTGCCCGGCGACCGTCGTCTCGACCGTCGTGTTCTCGAACACGGCCTCGGGGTGGAAGATCGCCAAGAAGCGCCTGACGACGAGGTCGTAGACCCGCCGGTCGTCGGAGCCCATGCGCTCGAGCCGGTGCTCGGCGTTGGTCGGGACGATCGCGTGGTGGTCGGTGACCTTGGCGTCGTCGACGACGCGCGCGAGCGGCAGCACGTCGAGGTCGCGCACGTACGCGGCGGCCGAGGCGTACTCCGGGTGGCGTCCGACCATGCCCGCGATCGGCTTGATCTCGGAGGCCATGTCGCCCGGCAGCCAGCGCGAGTTGGTGCGCGGGTAGGTCAGCGCCTTGTGCTCCTCGTAGAGGCGCTGCGCGGCGGCGAGCGTGCGCCGCGCGCTGAAGCCGAAGCGGTTGTTGGCGTCGCGCTGCAGCGACGTCAGGTCGTAGAGCGGCTTGGCCTGGTCACGGCTCTCGCGCTTGGTGAGCTTGGTGATCTCGCCGGCGCCGTCGCGCACGGCGTCGGCGATCGCCTGCGCCTCCTGCGCCGTGGCGATCCGGTTGCGCGACTCCAGGTGGGCCTTGGGCGCGTGGTAGCGGCCCTCGTAGCGGCGCGCGGGATGGGCGGGGTCCGACGTCTCGAACTTCGCGTCGACGAGCCAGTACCTCTCGGGCACGAAGGCGCGGATCTCCTCCTCGCGCCGTGTCAGGATCGCCAGCGTCGGCGTCTGCACGCGCCCGAGCGAGACCGCGCCGTCGAAGCTCGAGCGCAGGCGGATCGTCGCCGCGCGGGTCGCGTTCATGCCGACGATCCAGTCGGCCGCCGAGGGCGACCGCGCGGCGTCCTCCAGCAGCGCCCGCTCGGAGCCGTCGCGCCGCTGGGCGAGCGCCTCGCGCATCGCCTCCTCGGTCATCGACGACAGCCACAGCCGCTTGACGGGCTTGCGCGCCTTCGCCTTCTCGTACAGGTAGGCGAAGATCAGCTCGCCCTCGCGGCCGGCGTCGCAGGCGTTGACGACGAGGTCGACGTCGTCGCGCCGCAGCTGGCGCGAGACGACGTCCATCTGCTTCTGGGAGCGCTCGTCGCGGACGACCAGCCGGAAGCGGTCGGGCACGATCGGCAGGTCGGCCATGCGCCACTTCTTGAAGCGCTCGTCGTACTCGTCGGGCTCGGCGAGCTGGACGAGGTGGCCGACCGCCCAGGTGATCACGTGGTCGGGGCCCTCGAGCCAGCGCTCGGTCTTCTCCGAGCCCGACCGCTTCTTCTCGAACGGCCCGGGCAGCACGCGGGCCAGGTCGCGACCGACCGACGGCTTCTCCGCGATGATCAGCGTCTTGCCCATCAGGGCGCGGAGAGTAGCGGTGCACCGGGCGCCGCCCTCGGATCAGCGCGCACAGGGGCCGGTGGAGACCGTCTCGCCGCCGGCCCGCCGCAGGTCGGCCGCCACGACCACGTTGGGGACGGCGTAGCCGCCGTGCGGCCCGTCGCCGACGGTCGCCGCGAACACCGTGCCCGCCACGCGCCCGGAGGCGTCGACGACCGGCCCGCCGGAGTTGCCGTGCTCGACGACGCCGCGGAAGGCCAGCACCGAGCGGCGCACCTCGCCGCGGCCGTAGGCGTCCTGGCTGAGCACGTCCTGGGTCTGCCCCAGGCGCGCCGAGCGCACGCGGTAGCCGCCGTCGAGCGGGAAGCCGAGCACGGCCGCCTCGGCGCCCGCCGGGGCGGCGGGCGCGAGCGCGAGCCGCGGCGCGTCGAGCCCGGAGACGCGCAGCACGGCGACGTCCTGCTCGGGGTCGAAGACGACCGCTCGCGCGCGCAGCTCCGGGCCGCTGCCGCGCACCTGGACGACGGTGTCGCGCTCGCCCGCGACGACGTGGGCGTTGGTCACGACCAGCGAGCCGCCCGCGGCCCAGCCCGAGCCCTCGACGCCGAGCCCGCACGCCGTGCCGAGCACGCGCACGACGCTCCCGGCCGCCGCGTGCACGCCCGCCTCGTGGGCGATCGCGGGCGCGACCGGGGCGATCCCGGTCGCTCCCTGGCCGTGGACCTTCGGCCGCGGGTCGACGCGCGCCAGCGCGTTGAGCAGGAAGCCCGACGGCGGTAGCCGGTCGTTGAGGAACGCGAGCACCTTCGAGCGCTGGACGTCGCGGCGCAGGTCGAGGCCGGAGACCTGCAGCGCCGGCGTCTGCAGCGCCACGGCGCCGAGCACCCACGCCGCGCCGAGCGCGAGCACGACGCCGAGCAGCGCGCCGAGCAGGCTGTCGGCGGTGCGCGCGCCGGGGATCGGGACGATGCGGCGCAGCGCCTGGCCGGCGACCTCGAGGCCGCCGGCCAGCACGGCGCCGAGCACCGCCGCGCCGCCCAGCGCGAACAGCGGCGCGTAGGGCGAGTGGGCGCCGTCGGAGAGCAGCGACGGCCCGATGCGCGAGCCGGCGAAGGCGCCGGCCGCGAGCCCGGCGAGGCGCAGCACGCCGACGATCAGCCCGCGGCGCAGCCCGTCGAGGCCGAGCACGGCGGCGGCCGCGAGGATGATCCAGTCGATCGTCGTCACGAGGTCATACGGCTCCCAAACCCGGGAGCGGGGAATACTGCACGCGCATGCCGACGCCAGCCCGCAGACGAGGAGGCCTTCGTCGCTTCTGGGCGGTCGGCGCGCTCGCCGCCGTCGCGCTCGCGATCGGGCTGCTCGTCGGCGCGCTGCACACCTCCGGCACCGAGCACGTCGCCCGCGCCTGGGCCGCCGACTGGGAGCGCGGCGACTACTCCGCGATGTACGCGATGCTCACCGACGAGGCCGCGAGGCGCACCTCGGCCTCGGCGTTCGCGGCCGCCTATCGCAGGGCGGCCGACACCGCGACGACCACCGGCGTGCGCGTCGCCGAGCCGGTCGCCGACGGCAAGGACTACGACCTGCCGGTCGTGATGCGCACGAGGGTGTTCGGCGCCGTGCGCGGCACGGTGGTGCTGCCGATCGTCGGCAAGGGCGACGGCGCGCGCGTCGCCTGGAACGCGACGCTGGTCTTCCCCGGCCTGCGCGCCGGCGAGCAGCTGCACCGGACGGTCGAGATGCCGCCGCGCGCCTCGCTGCTGGCCCGCGACGGCCAGCCGCTCGCGGCGGGCCCTTCGCGCAGCTCGACGCTCGGCGCGGTCGCCGCCAACGTCGTCGGCAGCCTCGGCCCGGCGCCCGCCGACGAGCGCGGGCGGCTCGAGCGCGAGGGCATCCCCGCCGCCACGCGGGTCGGCGTCACCGGCCTCGAGCGGATCTTCGACGCGCGCCTGCTCGGCCGGCCGGGCGGGCGCCTGACCGCCGGCCTGCGCACGCTCGCCTACGTCGCGCCCAAGCGCGGCAGGGACGTACGCACGACGATCTCCGTCGGCGTCGAGACGGCGGCGATCGCCGCGCTCGGCGACCGCGTCGGCGGGATCGTCGCGCTGCGGCCGGGGACGGGTGAGATCCTCGCCTACGCGGGCATCCCGTTCTCCGGCCTGCAGCCGCCGGGCTCGACGTTCAAGATGGTCACGCTGGCGGCCGCGCTGGAGTCCGGCATCGCGACCGCCCACACCGTCTACCCCTACGCGACGTACGCGACCGTCGAGGGCGTCAACGTCTCCAACGCCAACGGCGAGTCGTGCGGCGGCACGCTCTCGCTGGCGTTCGCCGTCTCCTGCAACTCGGTCTTCGTCCCGCTCGGCGTCAGGGTCGGGGCCGACCGGCTGGTCAAGACGGCCGAGGCGCTCGGCTTCAACAGGCCGGTCGGGATCGCGGGCGCGGCGACGAGCACGATCCCGCAGCCCGGCGAGATCGGCGACGACCTCGCGGTCGGCTCGTCGGCGATCGGCCAGGGGCGCGTGCAGGCCACGGCCCTGCAGATGACGACGATCGCCGCGACGATCGCCAACGGCGGCCGGCGGCCGCGGCTGACGCTCGACGCCGACGATCGCAGGTCCCCGGGCGCGCGGGCGATCAGCGCGCGCACGGCGGCGACCGTCGGCCGCCTGATGGTCGGCGTGGTCAGGCGCGGGACCGGCGTCAACGCCGCGATCCCGGGCGTGGCCGTGGCCGGCAAGACGGGCACGGCCGAGCTGCGCACGACGGTGCCGTGCACGTCGCCGCCGCCGCAGGCCGGCACCGACACGACGAGCACCGCGACGACCGGCGCCGAGGCCTGCTCGAGCGACTCGCAGGCCGACGACCCGACGGACACCGACGCGTGGTTCGCCTCGTACGCCCCGGCCGAGGATCCGCGCGTGGCCGTCGGCGTGATGCTCGTGCAGAGCGGCGCCGGCGCCGACACGGCGGCGCCGGCGGCGAAGACGGTGCTCGAGGCGGCGCTGTCGGCGACGGCGCCCTAGCCGCGGCGCGGCCGCCCCGGATCAGACGTCGAGGTCGACCTCGCCGACGTCCCTGGGGTTCGTCGGCGAGCGGATCTCGAGCACCAGCGGGCGGTTGTCGGTCGACGCGCGCGGGATCTTGAAGAGCAGCTCGAGCCCGCCGATGCTCGTCTGCGCGGGCACCGTGTCGGGACCGGGCACGACCTCGCCGGGCGTCACCGTGCCGGCGCGGTAGCCGAACGGGTTGACCCTGTCGTCGATCGCGACGGGCCTGTACGCGTCCCCCTGCGTGTCGACGATCTCGTACCGCGTCGCCGACCTGGCGGCCTTCTTGAAGTCGTTCTGGACGCGGATGAAGACGGCGAACCACTCCTGGTCCGCGTCGATCTGCGGGTCGGCGACGCCGCTGAGGAACGTCTTGTCCTCGGGGATCGTCGGGTTGAGCTGGCGCGAGATCTGGACCTGGTAGTTCAGCCCGCCGACGTCGACGTAGATGCCCTCCGTGTCGGCGATCTTGGTGTGCGCCTCCTTGTTCCCGCACGCCGAGAGCACGGGGACGAGGGCGGCGACGGCGGCGAGGGCGAGGAGGCGACGGGGCTGCATCGGCCGCTGATCCTATCCCGCGGCGACCGTGGCACGGCGCCCGCGCCCGCGGTCATCCTCGAGGATCGTGCGCAGCCGGCGCACGGCCCTGGCGTTCTGACGGCGGAACCAGCCGCGCGCGCCGAGCGCCTCCAGCAGCCGGTCGGAGAGCATCCTCGGCTCGGTCTCGAGCGTGAACGAGACGTGCGTCGAGTCGCCCGCGGCGGGCTCGAGCTCCCACGTGCCGAGCGTGCGGATGCGGTTGAACTTTCCGGTGCGGCCGGTCTCGACGATCAGCCGCGGCCGCTGCACCTCGGCGAACGTGACGTCGGCCCACGGGAAGCGCGCCAGCGGCGCCTTGACGCGGAAGCGCGCTCCCGCGCCGGCGCCGTAGGGATCCTCGCGGGTGAGGTGCCAGTCGACCAGGTAGTGGTCGCAGAACTCGGCGTGGTTGGCGACGTCGGCGAGGTACTCGAAGACCTCCTCGCGGGGGCGCGCGATCGTCACCTGCACCGTCACGGGATCCATGCGGCGCCGGAGTCTATGCGAGCGGCGGACGCGGCGAGGCTAGTGGGTCGTCTGTGAACGTTGTGCCGGAAACGGCGAGCTTCCGGCGCCGGATGGCAAGGACGCAAACCCGAAGGAATACCGGAGGTATTTCGAGGGTCGAGGACGCAGCCAGCCGGATGCCGGAGGCCGCCGTTTCAGGTGGAACGTTTGCAGGCGGCCCACTAGGCGGCGACGCGCTCGGAGACGCGCGAAAGCGGCTTGACCGCGTGGCCGAGCTCGCTGTGCAGGACGAGCCGCGAGCGCTCCGGCTCGCCGCGGCGGGCGGGCCGGCACAGCGAGCAGACCATCGTCCCGTCGCCGTAGTCGTGCACGCGCTCGCCGACGAGCGGCGTGCGGCCGCACCCCGCGCACTCGGCGCGGCTCTCGACGAGTCGCTGGACCCCCTTGCGCAGCAGGCGGGCCTCCAGGGCGAGCAGTGGACGACGCATGGCCCCCATCTTCGGCGCTGGCGCGGCGAATTCCTGCGCCTGACGTTCGGCAGGCAAGATTTACGGCGCATTTACCGAGGCTTCAGATCGGTGGCGAACCCTGTCTGGCGAGCCTGGCAGGCGAGACTTCGTTAGGATCGTCACAAGCTGGGGGATCAGACGTTGGCGCCGCCGCCGGTGCCGGAGGGAGCACGCCTGAGATGGAATCGCTGATGACGGGGACCCTTGCCGGCACGGGGTCGTTCCGGTGCGAGCAGTGCGGCTACGTGCTGACGCTCGCCGCCAACGACGCCCTGCCCGACTGCCCGGGCTGCGGCGGGCGCACCTTCGCGCGCGCGTCGCTGTTCGGCGCGCGCTTCCGCCGCGACGGGGCGGCGCAGGAGACGGCCGAGACGCGCGAGGAGCTGCTCGCGCACGCGCTCGAGCGCATCGAGGAGGCCGGCCAGTACCTCGTCTTCGACGAGGGCGGCGAGACCCGCGTGCACGCGCTCGGGCGCGAGTGGACGCGGATCGGGCGCTCGCTCGCGGCCGACGTGCGGCTCGACGACCCGACGATCTCGCGCCGCCACGCGCTGATCGTCCGCGGGCCTGACGGCCTGCGCGTGATGGACGACCGCAGCCTCAACGGCGTGTTCGTCAACAGCGAGCGCGTCGAGTGGCGCACGCTGCGCGACGGCGACGAGATCGTCGTCGGCAGGTATCGCCTGCACTTCCTCGAGGTCGCCGAGCTGCCGGACGCGGCGGGCGCCGCCCCGGCCGAGGGGACGCGAGGGGCGCTCTAGGAACCGGGCGGACAGGAAGCCGCC
>DASZVK010000154.1:0-7589 GCA_035547175.1 Solirubrobacteraceae bacterium | reverse complement strand
AGCGCGGCGGCGTCCAGGGCCTCAAGGACAACCTGAGCCACGTCAAGGATGCCGCCAGCAAGCCGGGATCGCTGAAGGAGAAGGCCGCGGCGGCCAAGGACGCGCTCGCGCACGAGCCGGAGGGCGAGGCGGCCGCCGAGGCCACCCCGGAGGCCACGCAGCCGAGCGCCGCCGAGGCCACGCCGACCGCGCCGGCCCCGGCGGAGCCCGCGTCCGGCGAGGCCGCCTCGGGCGAGCCCGCCGCTCCCGCCGGCGCCTAGCGCCGCGGGATTCCGAGCACGAGGTGGGGCTCGAGGGCGGCGTCCGCGTCGCCCGGCCCCGGCGCGTCGGCGGGCGCGTCGTCGCGGAACGCGAGCGCGCCGCCGCAGCGCGGGCAGGAGCCGAGCAGCCGCAGCCCGTCGGCCATCGCGCCGCTGTTCCACGCACGTCCGCACGCGAGGCACGAGACGGCGGGCGTGGTCGGTGTCTCCGGCATCATCTCGGCAGCATCCTGCTCGATCCGCCGCGGGCGTGTGAATCGGTCATGCGTCCGCCGCCTGCGGACCCCGCGCAGAGCGCCGTGAACGCTCCGTTGAGCGCCTGGACAGGGCGTGCGCGCTCTGTACTCTCACATCACGATGAGCCTCGAAGCCCCGACGCGCAGCGCCTTCGAGGAGCGCAACAGCGCCCTGCAGCGGGAGTGGCGCAAGCTCTCGCGCGCGGCGACGTTCGTGGCGGTCCTCACGGCTCCCGTCTTCTACGTCTTCTTCCGCGACCGGCTCGACTGGTCCGTGCTCGGCTCGCTGCTGGCGACGATCGCCGGCATCGCGGCGTTCCGCGGGCTGGTCGACGTCGTCTCGCACCGGCTGATCCCGCGCGCCAGCCTCTACGGCGCCGACAAGGACTCGCTGCTCGACGACGCGACGCAGCGCCGGCGCCTGTGGTTCTGGCGCTCGCTCTACCGCCTGGTGATCTCGGTCGGCCTCGTGATCCTCGTCGTCTGCGGCGCGATCTCGCTGTTCACGGGCCAGTCGATCGGCAGCCAGATCTCCGACGTCCCCGGGATCATCGGCAGCGGCGTCACGCTGCTGCCGCAGCTGCTCGCGCTGCTGGTCATCTACTTCTTCATCAACCTCTTCATCCTCTTCGGCCCGATGCTCTTCTTCGGGCTGCGCCAGATGAAGGGCTACGAGCCGGGCGACGCCGACTGGGGCGTGCGCCTCGGCGACGTGCGCGGCCAGGCCGAGCCCAAGGAGGAGGTCACGCGCGTCATCACGCTGTGGCAGTCGGGCGAGGAGTTCCGCAAGGCGGGCGGCAAGCCCGAGCGCGGCCTGCTGTTCATCGGCGCGCCGGGCACCGGCAAGACGATGCTCTCCAAGGCGATCGCGACGAGCTTCAACTCGCCGATCGTGACGATGCCGGGCTCGGGCTTCGCGCAGACGTTCATCGGCATGGACGTGATCATCGTCATGGCGCTGATCCGCAAGGCACGCAAGCTGGCCAAGAAGTGGGGCGGCCAGTGCATCGTCTTCATCGACGAGATCGACGCCGTCGGCCTGCGCCGCGCCGCGCTCGGCGGCGGCGGCACCGCGGGCTTCGGCCACACGCCGGCCTTCGAGGAGCTGTCGTTCTACGGCGCCTGGGGCGCGCAGAACCCGAGCGGCGACCTGATCCTCGAGACGCGCGCCTGGCGCGAGCAGCTGTTCGCCGCGCGCGCGCCCGGCCCGCGCCCGGTGATGCCGCCGGCGCTGGCCAACCTCTACGGCAGGCTGCAGGCCAACATCATCCCCGGCGGGATGATGGGCGGCATGGGCGGCGGCATGGCGCTCAACCAGCTGCTCGTGCAGATGGACGGCGTCGACGAGCCGCCGCTGCTGCGCAAGTGGGCGACCAACCGCGTCAACACCTGGCTCGACGCGCTCTACTTCGTGCCGCGCAAGCTGCGCGACGTGCCGCTGCGGCTGCGCGCCCCGCGGCCGCGGCCCGAGCAGATCTACTTCATCGGCGCCACCAACGTGCCGATCGAGCAGCTCGACCCGGCGCTCGTGCGCCCGGGCCGCATGGGCCGCCACATCTGGTTCCGCACGCCGACCAAGGACGACCGCGCCGACATCTTCGACCTCTACCTGGCCAAGGTCGCCCACGACCCCGACCTCGACAGCGGCAAGCGCCGCGACGAGCTGGCCCGGATCACGAACGGGTACTCCCCGGCCATGATCGAGCAGGTCTGCTCGATGGCGCTGACGCTCGCGCACTCCGACGCGCGCGAGTACTTCAGCTGGGAGGACATCGTCGAGGCGATGACGACGATCGAGTCGGGCACGGCGCAGGGCGTCGACTACGTCCCCGACGAGACGCGCGCCGTCGCGATCCACGAGGCCGGCCACGCCGTCGCCTCGCACGTCTACATGTCCGACGTGCTCTCCACGCGCCTGTCGATCCGCAAGCGCGGCGGCTCGCTCGGCCACCACCAGGCGATCGAGAAGGAGGAGCGCTTCTCGAGCTGGCGCCACGAGGAGGTCGGCAAGCTGGTCTGGACGCTCGGGGCGATGGCCGCCGAGCACGTCTTCTACGGCGAGAACTCGACCGGCGTCGGCGGCGACATCCAGAGCGCCACGTCGCGTGCGGCGTGGATGGTCGGCATGTGCGGCATGGGCCCCGAGCCGATCGACCTCAACGGCACGACGTTCGCGACCGAGGAGGAGCGGCGCGAGGCCGAGGAGGAGATCATGCAGCGCTTCGAGCGGATCGGGATGCAGATCATGAACCGCGCCGCTGGCCAGCGCGAGTCGGGCGACCCGATCCCGGCGATCCTCGGCGACCGCTCCAAGTACGCCTCCGCAGCACGGATCCTCGGCCAGGCGTACATGACCGCGGTCTGCCTGATCCGCCACAACCGCGAGCAGACGCTGCAGGTCGCCGAGGCGCTGATCGAGCGCAAGGAGCTGCACGGCGACGAGGTCGTCGAGGTGCTCGACGCGGTCGGCCTGCAGGCGCCGCACATCGACATCACCGACGAGGAGATCTGGCCGAAGCTGTGAGCGACGAGGACCCCCGCTCGCGTCCCGCCGATCCCGCCGGCACCAAGCCCAAGGTCGACCCGGGCTCGCTGGTCCCGCGGCGCGCGCTGCCGGTGACGTCGTCCGCGGTCGAGGTCGACCCACGGGCCCCGGATGCCGACGCGACGACCGACGACGGCCACGACCTGCTGCCCGAGCGGCTCGCGCGCGCCGGCGCCCCCGCGCTCGGCGCCGCCCCCGTGCGCCCGCCGCACCAGGGCCGCTTCCAGTTCGTCCGCGGCGGGCTGATCGCCGTCGCGCTGGCGGCGATCGCCGGGATCGTCGCGATCGTCCTGGCCGGCACCGGCGACGGCGGCGACAAGGTCCCGTGGTCGACGTGGAAGCCGACCAGCTCGAGCCTCTCCCCCGCCGCGTCGCAGATCGCCAGCCACATCGGCGCCGAGTACAAGCTGACCGCCAGCCAGCAGCTCGTCGTCGTCACCGGTGGGCCGCTGCAGCTCTCGGGCGCGGGGATCGACGGCGGCGGCCTGCCGCTGCAGATCGCGCTGGCGCACAGCGGCGACTACTCGCTGATCGGCGGCGAGACCGTGCTCTACCGGCTGTGCGGGCTGGGCCCCAAGTGCGCGATCGCCAAGGGCAAGGCGTCGACGGAGCGCCACCTGCTGCTGCGCCGCGAGTCGCTCGAGCTGTCGCTCTACACGTTCCGCTACGTCAAGGACGTCTCCAACGTCGTCGTCTTCATGCCGCCGAAGCTGGGCGACGACCCCAGCGAGGCGCTGTTCTTCCGCAAGCACGACGTCTCCACCGAGGTCAGCAGGCCGCTGGCCGAGACGCTGCCCGGCACGCCGCCGCTGCCCAACACGGTCGACTCCAGGCCCGACGCGTCGTTCGTCGACCGGTTCACGACGTCGCACCTGTTCTCGTTCAGCCTCACGCAGGCCAACCAGGACAACAGCGCGTTCCTGGTCCTCGAGCCGTTCCAGTCCGCCGCCGGCTGAGCCCGGCGCGGCCGCGCTCGCGCGCGCCGGGCGGTCGTTGAGGCGACAACTAGACTCGGGGCGTGGCCACGTTCCGGCGCCTCCTGGGGTTCCTGCGGCCCCACCGGAGGGGCGCCGTCGCATCGCTCGTCGTCGCCGGCCTGGCGATGGCGTGCACCGTGGCGATCCCGGCGTTCGTCGGCCGCGCCGTCGACGCCGTGCGCGACGGCGACCGATCACGGCTGGCGACCTACGCCGTCGCGGTGGCGTGCGCCGGCGCCGCGCGGCTCGTCTTCAACGTCTTCCGGCGGATCGTCTCCGGGCGCGTGTCGCTGGGGATCGAGCTCGACCTGCGCGAGCGGCTCTACGCGCACCTGATGGGCCTCGAGCTCGGCTTCTTCGACCGCCAGCAGACCGGCCAGCTGATGTCGCGCTCGACCGTCGACCTGCAGGCGGTGCGCTTCTTCCTCGGCTACGGGCTGATCTTCGTCGTCCAGTCGGCGCTGACGATCGTGATGGCCGCGGCGCTGATGTTCGCGAGCGATCCCGCGCTCGCCGCGCTGTCGCTGGCGCCGGTGCCGTTCGTGGTGCTCGTCGCCCAGCGCTTCGGCCGCCGCGCGCGCCCGGCGATCCAGGAGACCCAGCAGCGCATCGCCGAGCTGACCGCCGAGGTCGAGGAGAACATCTCCGGCGTGCGCGTCGTCAAGGCGTTCGCGCGCGAGGACCTCCAGCGCGAACGCTTCGACGAGCGCGCCGATCGCGTCTTCGAGCAGGCGATGATCTCGACGCGGGTGCAGGCCTTCTACAGCCCGTTCGTCGGCTTCCTGCCGCAGCTCGGCCTCGCCGTCGTGCTGCTCGTCGGCGGGCGGCAGGTCGTCGACGGGACGATGACGATCGGCGACTTCACCGCCTTCTACGCCTACCTGCTGATGCTGCTCGCGCCGATGCGCCAGCTCGGCATCACGCTCGGCCTCGCGCAGCGCGCGACGGCGTCGGGGGCGCGGCTGTTCGAGGTGCTCGACCGCGAGCCGCGGCTCGCCTCGCCCGAGGGCGCCCCGCCGCTGCCGGAGGGCTCCGGCCGCGTCGAGCTGCGCCACGTGACGCTGCGCTACGAGGGGGCGACGCGCGACGCGCTGCACGACGTCTCGCTCGTCGTGCCTGCCGGCCGGACGGTCGCGCTGGTCGGGTCGACCGGCGCCGGCAAGACGTCGCTCGTGGCGCTGCTGGCGCGGCTCTACGACGTGACGTCCGGCGCCGTGCTGATCGACGGCGCCGACGTGCGCGAGGTCGACGCCCGCTCGCTGCGCCGCTCGATCGCGGTCGTCGACGACGCGCCGTTCCTGTTCAGCGCGACCGTCGCCGAGAACATCGCCTACGCGCGCCCGGACATCAGCCGCGAGGAGGTCGAGACGGCGGCGCGCCGGGCGCAGGCGCACGAGTTCATCGAGCGCCTGCCCGACGGCTACGACACGCGCGTCGGCGAGCGCGGCCTGACGCTCAGCGGCGGCCAGCGCCAGCGCGTCGCGATCGCGCGGGCGCTGCTGGCCGATCCGCGCATCCTCATCCTCGACGACGCGACCTCGAGCGTCGACGCCTCGACCGAGCAGCAGATCAAGGACGCGCTGCGCGAGGTGATGGCCGGGCGCACGACGTTCGTCATCGCCCACCGGCTGTCGACGATCGCGCTGGCCGACGAGATCGTCGTGCTCGAGGACGGCAGGCTCGTCGCGCACGGCGCGCACGACGAGCTGCTCGGCGTGTCCGAGCTGTACCGCGAGATCGTCGAGAAGGGCCTGCCCGACCAGGTCCTGCTCGGCCACCCCGCTCCCGAGCGCGAGGCGGCGGGCCTGTGACGGTCGGGTCGCCGGCGATCGGCGGCGAGCTGCGCCGGCGGCTGCGCGGGACGAGCGGGCGCACGCGCAAGCTGCGCGGCCTCGCGTCGCTGCTGGCGCCCTACCGCTGGCGCGTCGTGGCGATGCTCGCGGCGCTGCTGCTGGGGACGGCGGCCTCGCTGGCGCCGGCGCCGCTGGCGCAGCGCGCGGTCGACGACGGCATCGTCCCGCGCGACCTCGGCGCGCTGACGGCGATCGTCGTGCTCTACGTCCTCTCCGCGCTCGTGGTCTGGGCCGGGAGCTTCCTGCAGACCTACCTCACCGGCTGGGTCGGCCAGCGCGCCCTGCAGGACCTGCGACGGCGGATCTTCGCCCACCTGCAGCGGATGCCGGTCGGCTTCTACGAGCGCCGGCCGGCGGGCGTGCTGGTGTCGCGCATGAGCAACGACGTCGAGGCGCTCGACTCGCTGGTGACCGACAGCGTCGTGACGCTGTTCCAGTCGTCGCTGACGCTCGTCGGCACGGTGGTCATCCTGCTGAGCTTCGACGTCAAGCTGGCGCTGATCGTGTTCACGGCCTTCCCGCTGATGTTCGTCGGGTCGCTGGCGTTCCGGATCGCGTCGGCGGACGCCTATCGGCGCACGCGCGAGACGATCGGCGCGATCACGGCGTACCTGCAGGAGACGCTGTCGGGCGTGCGGGTCGTGCGCTCGTTCGCCCAGGAGCGGCCGCACCGGCGCCGCTTCCGCGGCCTCAACGAGGCCAACTACGACGCCAACTGGGTCACGGTCAAGCTCAACGCCGCCTACTTCCCGGCGGTCGAGATGGTCAGCGCGCTGGCGATCTTCGCGATCCTGCTGATCGGCGGCCACCAGGTGCTCGACGGCACGCTGCGGATCGGCGTGCTGGTCGGCTTCGTCACCGCCCTCAACGGCTTCTTCGACCCCATCCAGCAGCTCTCGCAGCTCTACACGACCTACCAGTCGGGCATGGCGGCGCTCGACAAGATCTTCGAGCTGCTCGACGAGGAGCCCGACCTCGTCGACCGCGAGGACGCGATCGAGCTGGGGCGCCTGCGCGGCGAGGTCCGCTTCGACCACGTCAGCTTCGCCTACCACACGCGCGACGGCGACCACAAGCTGGCGCTCGACGACGTCGACCTGACGATCCCGCCGGGGCAGACGGTGGCGCTGGTCGGCGCGACCGGCGCGGGCAAGTCGACGTTCGCCAAGCTGCTGGCGCGCTTCTACGACCCGACCGAGGGACGCGTGCTGGTCGACGGCGTCGACCTGCGCGAGGCGCGCTCGTCGTCGCTGCGCTCGCAGATGGGGATCGTGCCGCAGGAGGGCTTCCTGTTCAGCGGCACGGTCGCCGACAACATCGCCTTCGGGCGCGAGGGCGCGACGCGCGAGGACGTCGTCGCGGCGGCGCGCGCGGTCGGCGCCGACCACTTCGTCGCCGGCCTGCCGCACGGCTACGACACCGAGGTCGGCGAGCGCGGCGTGCAGCTCTCGGCCGGCCAGCGCCAGCTCGTGGCGTTCGCGCGCGCGCTGATCGCCGACCCGCGGATCCTGATCCTCGACGAGGCGACGTCGAACGTCGACCTGCACACCGAGACGCGCATCGAGCAGGGGATGCGCCGGCTGCTCGCCGGGCGCACGGCGGTCGTGATCGCGCACCGCCTGTCGACGATCCGCCAGGCGGGCCGCATCGTCGTGCTCTCCGGCGGGCGCGTCGTCGAGCAGGGCAGCCACGACGAGCTGATCGCCGCGCGCGGCGCC
>DASZVK010000153.1:0-8824 GCA_035547175.1 Solirubrobacteraceae bacterium | reverse complement strand
GCCGCTGCGCGAGATCGCCTCGGGCGGCGAGCTGTCGCGCGTGATGCTCGCGCTGACCGGCGCCTCGGGCGCGCGCGGCGCGACGATCGTCTTCGACGAGGTCGACGCCGGCATCGGCGGCCAGACCGCGCGCGCCGTCGGCGCGCGACTGCGCGAGCTCGCCGACGGGCGCCAGGTGATCTGCATCACGCACCTGCCGCAGATCGCCTCGCTGGCCGCGCGCCACTTCTCGATCGTCAAGGACGCGCGCGCCGACCCGGCGACGACGACCGTGAGCGAGCTGTCCGACGGCGCCGTGGTCTCCGAGCTGGTGCGGATGCTCGGTGCCGATGAGGCGGACGCCGCCGCGCGCCGGCACGCCGAGGAGCTGCTGCGGGCCGCGTAGGCTCCGGGCGTGTCGCTCGACCTGCGCCGCAAGCGGGACCTCGCCGGGATCCTCGACGACGCCTTCGCGCTGTTCGGCGCGCGCTGGCGGCTGTTCGTCCTCGTCGGCCTGGCCGTCGCCGTGCCCGTCGACGTCGTCGTCCTCGGCGCCGGCCTGGGCTGGCTGTGGGAGGACTGGGACGCGAAGGCGGCGAGCGCCGACGCGGTGCCGATCGCGGTGGCGAACTTCGTCGTCACGCTGCTGCTGACCGCGGTCGCGGTCGACGCCGTCGTCGCCGAGGCCGAGGGCCGGCGGCGCGGCGCGCGCGAGGCGCTGCGGCGCTGCCTGGAGTCCTTCGGGGCGCTGCTGTGGCCGATGCTCGGCGTCGCCGCCGGGCTGGCGATCGGCGCGGTGGCGTTCTTCGTCCCGGCGATCGTCGTCGCCGTCTTCACGGCCGTCGTGCCGCAGGCCGTGCTCGTCGACCGCGCCCGCGGCGCCGCGGCGCTGCGGCGCAGCGCCGCGCTCGTGACCGGGCGCGGCTGGTGGGTGCTGGCCGTGCAGGCGACGACCGGGCTCGTGCTCGCCGTCGGCCTCGTCACGCTCGGCCTCGGGGCCGACGCGCTCGCCCGCGCGCTCGACGCCCGCGCGGTCACGATCGCCGGCGTGGCGGTCGGCCAGGTCGCCGCGGTGCCGCTGCTGGCGCTCGTGACGACGCTGCTGTACTTCACGCTGCGCGTCGACAAGGGCGAGGAGCGCGGCATCCCCGGCACGACGCCCTGGGAGCGCAGGCTGGCCGAGGGCTGGCTGCCGCCGACCTGAGCCGGGCGGAGCGAGGGGTGGACCTCCACGTCCGGGACGCGACCGCCGGCGACGCCCGATCCGTCGCGGAGCTGCTGACCGAGATGGGCTACCCGGCGTCGATCGAAGCCGCGGCCGCGCACGTCGAGCGCTTCGCCGCCGACCCGTCCTCGCGACTGCAGGTCGCGGAGGTCGCCGGGGAGGTCGGCGCTGCTCGCGGCGGCCGAGCGCGAGGCTCTTCGGGCAGGAGCCCGACGCCTGGACCTCCCGTCCGGCGACTGGCGCGAGGACGCGCACGCGTTCTACGCGAGCCGCGGCTTCGAGACGCGGGCCCGCTCGTTCACCAAGCGCCTGACCCACGGCTGAGCGACGGGCGCGCGAACGGCGCGCCCGCCGGGCTGCGAAAGGTCCCTCATGGGTGCGTTTCGCAGCCCGCGCCGAGCGCGGAGGCGCTCGGCCTACTCGTCGGCGTCGAGGTCCAGCGCGACGCTGTTGATGCAGTAGCGCATGCCGCCGGCGTCGGCCGGGCCGTCGTCGAAGAGGTGGCCGAGGTGGCTGCCGCAGCGGGCGCAGACGACCTCCGTGCGGACCATGCCGTGCGAGGCGTCCTCGCGCAGCTCGACGGCGTCGGCGATCGCCGGCTCGGTGAAGCTGGGCCAGCCCGAGCCGGAGTCGAACTTGGCGTCCGAGGAGAACAGGTCGGCTCCGCAGG
Source organism: Solirubrobacteraceae bacterium (assembly GCA_035547175.1). Taxonomy (GTDB): domain Bacteria; phylum Actinomycetota; class Thermoleophilia; order Solirubrobacterales; family Solirubrobacteraceae; genus BP-464. Next base: position 6,950 of record DASZVK010000153.1, on the reverse strand, counting down.
CGCCGCACTTGTACGTCCCGGTCGCCTTCTCGTAGGTGTACCTGCCGGCGAACGGCGGCTCGGTCGCCGCGTGGCGCAGCACCGCGTAGGCGTCCGGGGCGAGCTCCTCGCGCCACTGCTCGTCGGTCTTCTCGATCTTCTCCACGACGACCTCCCGGTGTTTGCGAAACACGGTAGTCGAACGGCGCGCCCGCGTCCGCGTCGACCGCTACGGTCCCCGCGTCTACACTCGACCGGAAGGCGCTGCATGGCACATCGGACCCGCTACATCTTCGTCACCGGCGGTGTCGTCTCTTCCCTCGGCAAGGGGATCGCCTCCGCCTCACTCGGACGATTGCTGGTGTCGCGCGGTCTGACGGTCGGCCTGCAGAAGTTCGACCCGTACATCAACGTCGACCCGGGCACGATGTCGCCGTACCAGCACGGCGAGGTCTTCGTCACCGAGGACGGCGCCGAGACCGACCTCGACCTCGGCCACTACGAGCGCTTCACCGACTCGAACACCTCGCGCGCGTCGAACGTCACGACCGGCTCGATCTACCACTCGGTGATCAAGCGCGAGCGCCGCGGCGACTACCTCGGCGCGACCGTCCAGGTCGTGCCGCACATCACCGACGAGATCAAGCAGCGCATCCGCCTGCTCGCCGAGACCCAGGACGTCGACGTCGTCATCACCGAGATCGGCGGCACGGTCGGCGACATCGAGTCGCTGCCGTTCCTCGAGGCGATCCGCCAGTTCCCGGTCGACGTCGGTCGGCGCAGCGTGATGTACGTGCACCTGACGCTCGTGCCGTACATCGGCCACGCGGGCGAGCTGAAGACCAAGCCGACGCAGCACTCGGTCAACGAGCTGCGCCGCATCGGCATCCAGCCGGACATGCTCCTGTGCCGCTCCGAGGCGCCGCTCGACCTCGACATCCGCAGGAAGATCGCCCTGTTCGCCTCGCTGCCGGCCGACGCGGTGATCAGCGCCAAGGACGTCGACAACATCTACAAGGTGCCGCTGTGGTACGAGGCGCAGGGCGTCGACGACTTCATCTGCGAGCACTTCGGCCTGGAGGCCGGCCCGGCCGACCTGCGCGAGTGGCGCGAGATCTGCGACCGCGCCGACCACGCCGACCGGCGCGTGCGGATCGCCGTCGTGGGCAAGTACGTCGCGCTCGAGGACGCCTACAAGTCGGTCTCTGAGGCGCTGCGCCACAGCGGCTTCCTGCACGGCGCGTCGATCGACCTCGACTGGGTCGACTCCGAGACGCTCGAGGACGAGGACGTCGCCCTGGCGCGGCTCGGCGGCGTCGACGGGATCCTCGTGCCCGGCGGCTTCGGCAGCCGCGGCATCGAGGGCAAGATCCGCGCCGCGCGCGTCGCGCGCGAGCAGGGCATCCCGTACCTCGGGATCTGCCTGGGCATGCAGATCGCGGTCTGCGAGTTCGCCCGCCACGTCGCCGGCATGGACGGCGCGAACTCGACCGAGTTCGACCCGGAGACGCCGTTCCCGGTGATCGACCTGCTGCCCGAGCAGAAGGAGGTCGCCGACCTCGGCGGCACGATGCGCCTCGGCGCCGACCCGATCAAGCTGCACGCCGGCACGCGGGCGCGCGCCCTCTACGACGACGAGGGCGTCGTCTACGAGCGCCACCGTCACCGCTACGAGGTCAACCTGCGGCTGCGCTCGCGGCTGGAGGCCGCCGGCCTGGTCGCCTCGGGCACCTCGCCCGACGAGCGCCTCGTCGAGGTGATCGAGTTGCCCGGGCACCCGTTCTTCGTCGCCTCGCAGTTCCACCCGGAGTTCAAGTCGCGCCCGGAGCGCCCCGCGCCGCTGTTCCGCGAGTTCGTCGGCGCCGCGCTGGAGCACGCCGGCGAGGCGCGCGAGCCGGCGGTCGAGCGCGTCGCCGCCTCCGACGTCGCCTGACGGCGCCTTGCGGCCCGCCTCCGACGTCGAGCGCCGCCGGCTGAACGACACGTTCGCCGAGCTGTGCCGGATCCGCTCGGTGTCCGGCGAGGAGGCGGCGGTCGCGCGACGGATCTCCGACGAGCTGCGCGGGGTCGGGGTCGAGGTGGCCGAGCCCGACGAGGCCGGCAACGTGCTCGCCCGGATCGGCCACGGCCGCGAGCGCTCGCTGCTGCTGTGCGCGCACATGGACACGGTCCCGCACGAGGGCTCGGTCGAGCCCGTCTGCGTCGAGGGCGGCTGGGTCAGCGCCGGGGACACGATCCTCGGCGCCGACAACAAGGCCGCCGTGGCCGTGCTGCTCGAGGTCGCGCGCCGCGCGGCGATCGAGAGCGCGCCGGTCGACCTCGAGCTGCTGTTCACCGTCGGCGAGGAGCTCGCGCTGGCCGGCGCCAAGGCGTTCGACGTCGGGCGCCTGCGCTCGCCGCTGGGCTTCGTCTTCGACCACGCGACCCCGATCGGCGAGGTGATCGTCGCCTCGCCGACCTACTACCGGCTGGAGGCGAGCTTCCACGGCGCGGCCGCGCACGCCGGCATCCGCCCCGAGCAGGGACGCAGCGCGATCCAGGCCGCGGCCGCCGCGATCGCGTCGATGCGGCTCGGCCGCCTCGACGAGGAGACGACGGCCAACGTCGGGGCGATCGAGGGCGGCGTGCCGGGGACCACGAACATCGTGCCCGAGCGGGCGTCGTTCGTCGCCGAGGCCCGCAGCCTCGACGGCGCGAAGGTGGAGGCCGTCGTCGCCGAGATGGTCGACCGCGTCCACGACGCCGCCAACGACCCCCGCCACGCCTGCGACGTCGACGTGGTCGTCGAGAAGCTGTTCACCGGCTACCGCCACCGGCCGAGCGCGCCGGGCGTGCTCGCCGGCGAGGCCGCGCTGCGCGCCTGCGGCCACGAGCCGGCCCGCGTCGCCAGCGGCGGCGGCTCGGACGCCAACGCCTTCGAGGCCGCCGGCCTGCACTGCGTCAACCTCGCCAACGGCACCGAGCGAGCGCATCAGAGCGACGAGCGCGTCGGCGTCGCCTCGCTGGAGGCGATGCTCGACGTCGCCTACGCGCTGCTCGACGAGGTCGCGGCCGGATGACGCACGCCGAGCGCTCGTTCGAGCGGGTCGGCTGCGAGCGCGTCTTCGAGAGCTCGTTCGTCGCCGTCGACCGCCTGCGCGTCCGCTACGCCGACGGCGAGCAGGCCGACCGCTACGTCGTGCGCCATCCCGGCGCCGTCGGCGTCGTTGTCCTCGACGGCGACGCCGTCCTGCTGGTGCGCCAGCCGCGCGAGGCGATCGACGACCCGGACTCGCTGGAGATCCCGGCCGGCAAGCTCGACCCGGGCGAGGACCCGCTCGCCTGCGGCGTGCGCGAGCTGGCCGAGGAGATCGGCAAGGCCGCGACCGACTGGGAGCCGCTGCGGTCGTTCCACCCGTCGGTCGGCATGACCGACGAGGTCATCCACCTGTTCGTGGCCAGCGGGCTGTCCGACGCCCACGCCGAGGCCGAGGAGGACGAGCGCATCGAGCTCGTGCGCTGGCCGCTGGCCGACCTCGACGGCGCCCTGGCGGCGACGAGCGACGCCAAGACGATCGTCGGGCTGCTGCTCCTGCGCGAGCGGCTGCGCGCGCGACCCGCATAGCCCGTTGCACGCGCAGGGGCGCGACCGGCCGGGGGCGAACCTCCGTCCATGGCGATCGCGCGTCCCCCGGTGGCGACACGGCCGTTCGAGCACCACGTGCTCGACTTCCTCGCCTACCTGGAGCTGGAGCGCGGCCTGTCGCGCAACACGCTCGACGCCTACCGATCGGACCTGCTCCAGCTCGGCGCGTTCCTCGACCGCCGCGGCGTCGACGTCGTCGGCGCGCGCCACGCCGACCTCGCCGCGTTCCTCGACGAGCTGGCCGCCGGTGGCGAGGAGCGGCCGCCCGTCGCGCCCGCGACGCTGCAGCGCAAGACGGCCTGCCTGCGCTCGTTCTACCGGCACCTGCGCCGCGACGAGGTCGTCGACCACGACCCGACCGCCGACCTGCGCGCCCCGCGCCGGCGCCAGAAGCTGCCCCAGGTCCTCAGCCGCGCGGAGGTCATGCGGCTGCTCGCCGCGCCGCGCGGCACCGACCCCGCGGCGCTGCGCGACCGGGCGCTGCTGGAGCTGATGTACGCCTGCGGGCTGCGCGCGTCGGAGGCGACCGCGCTCGACGTCGGCGACGTCGACCTGCGCCACGGCATCCTGCGCGCCACCGGCAAGGGCTCCAAGGAGCGGCTCGTGCCGGTCGGGCGCGAGGCGGTCGCCGCCGTGCGCCGCTACCTGGAGCGCGGGCGCCCGGCGCTCGTCGGCGCGCGCGACCAGCAGCGCCTGTTCGTCAACCAGCGCGGCGGCGCGCTGACGCGGCAGGGCCTCTACAAGATCGTCGTGCGCCATGCCGAGGCGGCGGGCCTGAAGGGGCGCATGAGCCCGCACACGCTGCGCCACACGTTTGCCACGCACCTGCTCGCCGGCGGCTGCGACCTGCGCGCGGTGCAGGAGATGCTCGGCCACGCCGACGTGGCGACGACGCAGATCTACACCCACCTGTCGGCCGAGCGACTGCGCGACGTGTACTTCGCCGCGCACCCGCGCGCGAGCGCCTGAGGCGGCGGATACGCTCCGGCGGGTGCGCGGCGCCGCCGTCATCCCGCTCGTCCTGCTCGGCCTGGTCGCCGGCGGCTGCGGGGGCGACAAGCAGGCGCCCGCGTCGACCGCGCAGCAGGGCGCGGCGTCGGTCGCGCCGCGCCGGGTGTCGTCGTTCGTGCGCGTGTCGTTCCCCGAGCAGGGGGTCTCGTTCGGCCGGCCCGACGGCTGGAAGTACGAGCAGGGCGCGCCGCCGCTGCTGGCCACGATGAGCAGCGGCGAGGTGACGATCGCCGTCTGGCGCTACCCGCGCTCGGGGACGCTGCCGCGGACGCTCGCGCAGCTCACCGCGGCCAAGGACGAGCTGCTGCGCGCGGCGCGGGCGCGCGACCGGACGCTCAAGGTCGTCAAGGCCAAGGGCACGCGCGCGGCCCACCACCCGGCGGTCGTGATCGTCGCCGGCGAGACGGTCGCCGGCGACCGCCGCACGGTGCGCTCGACGCACGTCTACGCCGACGGCGGCGAGGTCGTCGTCGACGCGTTCGCCTCGCCGGCGCAGTTCCCCAAGGTCGAGGACCCGGTGTTCCGCCAGGTCGTGCGGTCGCTGCGCGTCGTCGCCCCGTCGTCGTGATCGAGCGGGTGGACGCGGCCTGATGCCCGAGCTGCCCGAGGTCGAGACGATCCGCTCCGGCCTGGCCGCCCGGGTCGAGGGCCGCGTGCTCGAGCGCCTCGACGTGCTCGACGCGCGCTGGACGGCGCCGCTCGACCCGCGCGCGGTCGCCGACGCGGTGCAGGGCCGGCGCATCGAGCGCCTGGCGCGCCGCGGCAAGTACCTCGTGCTCGAGATCGAGGGCGAGGTCTTCCTCGTCATGCACCTGCGGATGACGGGCAACCTGCTCTACGACCCCGACCCCGCGACGCCCCACCAGCGCGTCGTGCTCGGCCTCGACGACGGCCACGTGCTGCGCTTCTGCGACCCGCGCCGCTTCGGCACCGGCGAGCTCGTCCTCGGCGTCCCGGCGCGCGAGGGCTTCTTCGCCGCGAGGCTGGGGATCGAGCCGCTCGACGGCGGGCTCACGGGTGAGTCGCTGCGGACGATGGCGCGCGGGCGGCGCGCTCCGGTCAAGTCGTTTCTGCTCGACCAGCGACGGATCGCCGGCGTCGGCAACATCTACGCCAACGAGGCCCTGTTCCGCGCGGGCGTGCACCCGTTGCGGGCGGTCGGCTCGCTGCGGCGCGCGCAGTACGAGGCGCTGGCGCGGGCGGTCGGCGAGGCGCTGCGCGCCGGGCTCGCGGCGGGCGGGGCGTCGATCGACGACTTCCGCCACCCCGACGGGCTGACGGGCTCCTTCCAGGACGAGTTCCTCGTCCACGGCCGCGAGGGCGAGCCGTGCGTCGAGTGCGGCCGCCCGATCCGCAAGCTGGTCGTCGGCGGGCGCGGGACCTACGCCTGCGAGCGCTGCCAACCGAAGCCGCGGCCGAGGCGCCGTGGACGCGGCTAGGCCGCGGTGAGCGCCTTCAGGCGGCCGCTGCGGTCGGCCTCGGCGAGCTCGGTGAAGCCGCCGATCAGCTCCTCGCCGACCAGGATCTGCGGGAAGCTCATCATCCCCGTGCGGCGCACGAGCTCGGCGCGTCCGTCCGGGTCACGCTCCAGATTGATCTCCTCGTAGGGCAGGTCGCGCGCGTCGAGCAGCGCCTTCGCGCGCGTGCAGAAGGAGCAGAAGTCGGTCGAGTACACCGTGATCGTCGGCATTACTTCAATAAGTGTAGTGGGGCTCTCGTGGCCGGCCCGCTGAAGACCGAGGCGATCGTGCTGCGCTCGCTGCGCTACGGCGAGGCCGACCGCATCCTGCACCTCTACACGCCGATGCGCGGCCGCGTCGGCGCGATCGCCAAGGGCGTGCGGCGCGCGCGCAGCCGCTTCGGCGGGCGGCTGGAGCCGTTCTCGCACGTCGCCCTCGTGCTCCACGAGGGGCGCGGCGAGCTGCTGACGGTCACGGGCGCCGACAGCGTCGCCGCGCACGCGCGGCTGCGCGAGGACGCCGCGGCGATCGACGCCGCCGCGCGCGCGTGCGACGCCGTCTCGCGCCTGTTCGAGACGCCCGAGCCGCACCCCGAGGTCTTCCACCTGCTCTGCAAGGAGCTGGCGCTGCTCGACGGCGCGGCCGGCCACGCGACGCACGCCAACCAGCTCGCCTTCCGCCTCAAGCTGCTGCTCGCCGCGGGCCTCGCGCCGCAGCTGGCGGCCTGCGCCTCGTGTGGCGAGCGCGATCACCTGCAGGGCTTCTCGGGCGCGGCCGGCGGGGTCGTCTGCGCCTCGTGCGAGGCCAGCGCGTTCCCACTCGGCGAGGAGGCGCACGGCTTCATGGTCGAGGCGATCGGCCGCTCGCTGGCCGAG
>DASZVK010000152.1:0-2585 GCA_035547175.1 Solirubrobacteraceae bacterium | reverse complement strand
AGAGGCGCTCGTAGTGCTCGACGAGGTCGGGGCGGTAGCCGCGCAGCCAGTCCATGAACACGCCGCGGACCTCGCCGCGCAGGTGCAGGCAGACCCCCGTGACGTGCACGGCCCCCATCTCCCCCGCCAGCGACAGCACCTCCTCGACGGCCCGCGGGTCGTCGTTGATGCCGGGCATCAGCGGCGCGACGAGGACGCTGACCGGGATCCCGGCGTCGGTCAGCGCGCGCACCGCCTCGAGGCGCTTGCGCGGGTGCGGCGTGTGCGGCTCGCTGGCGCGCCAGGCGCGCTCGTCGAGCGTCGGCACCGAGAACGCGGCGCTGAAGTCGACCCCCGCGGCGGCGAACGAGCGCAGCAGGTCGAGGTCGCGCAGTAGCAGCGGCGACTTCGTCAGCACCGAGCACGGCGTGCGCGCGTCGCGCAGCGCCTCGAGGATCGGCGGCATCAGCCGGTAGCGCGACTCGACCCACTGGTAGGGGTCGGTGTTCGTCCCCATCGCGACGTGCTCGCGCGCCCACGACGGCCGCGCCAGCTCGGCCCGCAGCACCTCGGGCGCGTTGACCTTGACGACGATCTCCCTCTCGAAGTCCCGCCCCGCGCCGAGATCCAGGTACTTGTGCGTCGGTCGGGCGAAGCAGTACACAGGCGTGACTGCATCCTCGGTAGGGGTTGATCGTCCATCGGAACGGCATGCGCGACCTCCCGGGCACGCGGTTGAGCGCGGACTTCGCGCGCACCTCGTAGAAGCGGGTGTCGAGCGCCTCGGGCGCGTCGAAGTGGCGCACGACGGCCGGCTCGCGGTAGCCGGGCAGCGACCGCTGCTCCCCCTCCCCGCCGCCGATCGTCAGGTTGCTCCAGCGCACGAACGCATGTTCGCATACACGGCCGACGGATGTGCGCCATGATCGTCTCGTGCCGACCTGGGACGACGTGCGCCGCATCGCCCTCGCCCTGCCGGGCGCCGTCGAGGAGGGCACCGGCTTCCGCGTCGGCGGCAGGCGGTTCGCGCACCAGTGGCGCGAGCGCGTCGACCCGAGGCGGCCGAAGGTGCCGCGCGCCGTCGTGCTCGTGACGTGGACGGACGGCGAGGCGGAGAAGCGGCTGCTGATCGAGGTCGAGCCCGACGTGTTCTTCACCGAGCCGCACTACGACGGCTACCCGCACGTGCTCGTCCGCCTGCAGGCGATCGACCTCGGGCGGCTGGCCGAGCTGATCGAGGACGCCCACCGCGACGCGACCGAGCGGCCGCCGCCGCGTCCGCGCCGCCGGCGCGCCTAGCGCGCCCGCGCGAGCAGCGACTCCTGGCCGGCGAGCGTCTGGCTCGTCGCGGAGTCGACGCGCACGGTCGCCAGCTCGCCCGGCGCGGCGACGCCGTCGAAGTTGACGACCTTGTTGTGGCGCGTGCGGCCGCGCAGACGCGTGGGATCGTGGCGCGAGGGCCCCTCGACGAGCACCTCGAGCTCGCGGCCGACGAAGCGCTGGGCGCGCTCGTGCGCGCGGCGCTGGACGACCTCGACGAGGCGCTCCATGCGCTCGACCTTCTCCCCGTGGGGTACGTCGTCGGGCAGCGTCGCCGCCTCGGTGCCGCGGCGCGGCGAGAAGATGAACGTGAAGGCGCCGTCGTAGCCGACCTGCTCGACGACCTCGAGCGTCTCGCGGAAGTCGTCCTCGGTCTCGCCCGGGAAGCCGACGATCACGTCGGTCGTGATCGCGCAGTCGGGGACGTGCTCGCGGATCAGCGCGACGCGGTCGAGGTAGCGCTCGCGCGAGTAGGTGCGGCGCATCGCCTTGAGCACGCGCGAGGAGCCCGACTGGAGCGGCAGGTGGATGTGCTCGCAGACGCTCGCCAGCTCGGCATGGCAGAGGATCACGTCCTCGTTGATGTCCTGCGGGTGCGGCGAGGTGTAGCGGACGCGATCGATGCCGTCGACCGCGTCGACCGCGCGCAGCAGCTCGGCGAACGACGAGCGCGGCCGCAGGCCGCGGCCGTAGGAGTTGACGTTCTGGCCCAGGAGCGTCACCTCGCGCACGCCGTCGGCGGCCAGCGCGCGCACCTCCCCCACCAGCTCGTGCAGCGGCCGCGAGACCTCGCGCCCGCGCGTCGACGGGACGATGCAGTACGAGCAGACCTGGTTGCAGCCGGCCGAGATCTGCACCCAGGCGTGGGCGTCGCGGGCGCGTTTGGACGGCAGGTGGCCGGTGAAGCCCTCGAACTCGAAGAAGCCCTGCGCGGTCAGCGAGTCGCTGGTCAGGAACTCGGCGAGCTTGTGGACCTGGCCGGGGCCGAAGGCGACGTCGACGAACGGGAACTGCTCGAAGACGGCGTCCTTGACCGACTGCGCCCAGCAGCCGCCGACGCCGATCAGGCGCTCGGGGTCGCGGCGCTTGAGCGCCCGCGCCTCGTGCAGGTGGGCGATGAAGCGCTCGTCGGCCCTCTCGCGGATCGAGCAGGTGTTGAAGAGGATCAGGTCGGCGTCGGCGCGCTCGGGCGCCTCGCGATAGCCGAGCGACTCGAGCATCCCCTTCATGCGCTCGGAGTCGTGCTCGTTCATCTGGCAGCCGAACGTGGTGACGTGGTAGCGCTT
>DASZVK010000151.1:0-4907 GCA_035547175.1 Solirubrobacteraceae bacterium | reverse complement strand
CCCCCCCCCCCCGGCCGGCACGGCCTCGGCGATCAGCCGGTGCGCGTCGGACAGGCCTCCGGCGGCCACGAGCCCGGCGTAGACGCTCATCTGCGAGCGAGCCTACGCCGTTCGCTCAGCGTGCCGCGTCGAGCGCCTGGTTGACCAGCAGGTCGGCCTCGGCGTTCTGCGCGCGCGGCACCGAGCGGATGCTCCACGACCGGAAGGCGCCCAGCGCGGTCATCGCCTCGGCGTGCAGCGGCTTCATCGCCGGGTGCTTGACCTTGTAGGCGCCGCTGACCTGCCTGGCGACCAGCTCGGAGTCGTTGACGACCTCGACCTCGTCGGCGCCCAGCGCCCGCGCCCGCGCCAGCCCGAGCAGCAGCCCCCGGTACTCGGCGACGTTGTTGGTCTGCTCGCCGAGCAGCTCCGTGGCCTCGTCGACGACCTCGCCCTCGGGCGTCGAGAGGACGGCGGCCGCCGCGGCCGGGCCGGGGTTGCCGCGCGCGCCCCCGTCGACGTGGACGACGAGCCGCACGGTCAGCGCGCGAAGCTCAGCGTGCCGTCCCCGCCGGCGACCGCGTTGGGCATCAGGTCCTCGGGCTCGAGCTCGTCGAGCTCGGCGCCCTTCTCGGTGACGCGCACGCCGGCGGCCTCGTTGCCGAGGTCGACCTCGAAGCGGTACCAGGTGATCTCCCAGGCGGTGACGATGCTGACGACGGCGCCCTCGGTGCGCGACGGGCGCACCGTCACCGTCGGCGTCCCCAGCGCGCGCGCGATGCCGCCGACCATCCGCGCCTGCTCGGAGGCGTTGAAGACCTCCAGCGCGCGCACCATCTTCAGCTCCGCGTTGGTCGGCACCGCGTGGACGTCGCGCTCGGCCACGGGCGGGACGACGCCGTCGAGCGTCTCGTGGCGGGCGGGCCCGTCCTGGCGGGCGAGGTACTCGTCGCGCCGCGCGCGCAGGCGCCCGATCAGCGAGCGCGAGCGCGAGCGGCCCGGGCGCACGCCCATCTCGTCGAAGCCCTCGCGCATCCAGCCCTCGTGCGCGGCGCGCGGAGCGCACAGCTCGCAGACGACGCGGCGCTCGCCGCCGGCGATGAAGGCCTCGGCGAACTCGCCGCGCAACAGCGTGCGTCCGCAGACGTCGCACTGGACGACGGTGTGGGCGGTGGTGATCGGCTTGGGCGCCACGGCCTCCCGAGGCTAGTGGTCGGCGGCGGACTTGGCCTCTAGCCGGTGGCCGCCACCGCCTCCACCTTGGCCGCCAGGTGGCCCGGCACCTCCTCGTAGCGGAGGAACTCCATCGTGTACTCGCCGCGCCCGGCGGTGAGCGACCGCAGGTCGGGCGCGTAGGTCAGCATCTCGCTCATCGGGACCTCGGCGCGCACCTCGGTCATCGTGCCCGCCGGCTCCATGCCCTGCGGCCGCCCGCGGCGCGAGTTGAGGTCGCCGATCACGTCGCCGACCGACTCCTCGGGGATCGAGAGCGTGACGAGCATGATCGGCTCGAGCAGGACGGCGCCCGCGGCGGCCAGCGCCTCGCGCATCGCGATCGACCCGGCCATGCGGAACGCCTGCTCGGAGGAGTCGACCGTGTGGTAGGAGCCGTCGACCAGCGCCACGCGCACGCCCTTGACCGGGTAGCCGGCGACCGGGCCGTGCTCCATCGCGTCGCGCACGCCCTTCTCCACCGCCGGGATGAACCCCGACGGGATCACGCCGCCCTTGATCCGGTCGACGAACTCGAGCGCGGTGCTCTCGTCCTCGAGCGGTTCGATCTCGATGTGGCAGTCGCCGAACTGGCCGCGACCGCCGGTCTGCTTCTTGTGCCTCCCGTGGGCCTTGGCCGGCCGGCGGATCGTCTCCATGTACGGCACGCGCGGCGGCTTGAGCTCGACCTCGGCGCCGAAGCGCGAGCGCAGGCGGTCGACGATCACCTCGACGTGCACCTGCGAGAGCCCGGCGACGATCTGCTCGCCGGTCTGCGGGTCGCGGTGCAGGTCGAGCGTCGGGTCCTCCTCCTGCAGGCGGCGCAGCGCGTTGTGGACCTTGTCCTCGTCGCCGCGCGCCTCCATCGCGAACGCCATCACCGGCGCGGGCAGCTTGATCGACGGCATCGAGATCGGCTCGTCGCGCGCGGCCAGCCAGTCGCCGGCGCGCGTCTCCTTGAGCTTGGCGACGGCGCCGATGTCGCCGGGGCCGAACTCGTCGGCGTGGACGGTCTCCTTGCCGCGGAAGCACAGCAGCTGGCCGATGCGCTCCTTGGCGTGCGTCGTCGTGTTGAGCACCTGGGTGTCGTGGCTCATGACGCCCTGGTAGACGCGGAACAGGTTGATGCGCCCGGCGAACGGGTCGGCGCGCGTCTTGAAGACGTAGGCGAACATGTCGGCGCCCTCGTCGGACGGGTCGAGCGTGATCTCGGGCAGCTCGAGGCCACCGTGCTTGACCGGCGACGGCAGGTCCTCGACGATCGCGTCGAGCAGCCGGTTGGTGGCCATGTTCGCCGTCGCGACGCCGCAGACGACGGGGAAGATCGCGCCGTGGTTGGTGCCGTCCTTGAGCGCCGTGACGATCTCGTCGTGGGAGATCTCGTCGCCCTCCAGGTAGCGCTCCATCAGCGCCTCGGAGACCTCGGCGACCTCGTCCATCAGCTTCTCGCGGTACTCCTGCGCCTGCTCGGCGAGCTCGTCGGGGATCGCGACCTCGCGGCACGAGCCGCGCGCGGCCGACGCGTACTCGTAGGCCTTCATGTCGACGAGGTCGATCACGCCGCGGACGTCCTGCTCGACGCCGATCGGGATCTCGGTGGCGACGACGTGCGGGCCGAAGGCGGCCTTCAGCGACTCCAGCGTGCGGAAGAAGTCCGCCCGCTCGCGGTCGAGCATGTTCACGTAGACCATCCGCGCGAGGTCCAGCTCGGCCGCGCGCGCCCACAGCCGCGAGGTCGAGACCTCCACGCCCATCACCGCGTTGACGACGAAGATCGCCGACTCGCAGACGCGCAGCGCGCCGAGCGCGTCGGCGACGAAGCTCGGCTCGCCCGGCGTGTCGAGGAGGTTGACCTTGCGCTCCTGCCACTCGAACGAGTTGAGCGCCAGCGAGATCGACATCGCGCGCGCGTGCTCGTCGGGATCGGCGTCCGAGACGCTCGTCCCGTCGGCGACGCTGCCCAGGCGGGTCGTCGCCCCGGCCTCGAAGAGCAGGGCCTCGAACAGCGAGGTCTTGCCGCTGCCGCGGTGGCCGACCAGGGCGACGTTGCGAATACGGTCGGCAGCGTGATGCATGCCGTGTCTCCTCTCCTCGCAGTTGCCGGAGCGAGAAACGTAACAAGCGTTGCAATGCCGCGCGGCGGCCCCGCGGCGGCGGCGGTCAGTCGACGATCAGCCGCGACCGCAGCCGCAGGACGGCCTTGGTGTGTAGCTGGGAGACGCGCGACTCGGTCACGCCGAGGACCTCGCCGATCTCGCGCAGCGTCAGGTTCTCGTAGTAGTAGAGGGCGACGACGAGCTTCTCGCGCTCGGGCAGGCGCGCGATCGCGTCGGCGACGCGGTCCTTGAGCTCGGCCTGGTCCATGACCGCCGCCGGGTCCGGCGCGCCCGGGTCCTGGAGCGTGTCGCGCAGCGAGATGCCGTCGCCGTCGGTGACGCCCCACAGCTCGTCGAGCGCGGCCAGGCTGGAGTTGGCGATCTGCAGCAGCGAGTCGTGGAACTCCTCGAGCGGGATGCCCAGCTCGGCGGCCATCTCGTCGTCGGTCGGCGCGCGCTGGAGCCGGTGCTCGAGCTTGGAGTTCGCGCGCTCGATCTCACGGGCGCGGCTGCGCACCGAGCGCGGCACCCAGTCCATCGAGCGCAGCTCGTCGATGATCGCCCCGCGGATGCGCGTGATCGCATAGGTCTCGAACTTGATCTCGCGCTCGGGCTCGAAGCGCTCGATCGCGCCGATCAGGCCGACGAGGCCGTAGGAGATCAGGTCCGCCTCGTCGACGTGCGCGGGCAGCCCCGACGCCATCCGCCCCGACACGTACTTGACCAGCGGCGAGTAGGCCACGACGAGGCGCTCGCGCGCGTGCTCGTCGCCGGCGGTCTTGTACCGCCGCCACAGGTCCCTGAGCTCGATCGCCTTGACGTTGTGGTGTGTTGGGCTCAAGCGACTCGTCGGTAGTCCGTGCGCCGGGATCATACGAGGCGCGGCGTGGCCCCCACGGGCCCGCGCGCCGCTACGCCCGCGGGTGGGCCTTGGCGTACGCCCGCCGCAGACGGGCCGACTCGACGCGCGTGTAGACCTGCGTCGTCGAGATCGAGCTGTGGCCGAGCAGCTCCTGGATCGAGCGCAGGTCGGCGCCGCCGTCGAGCAGGTGCGTGGCGAATGAGTGGCGCAGCGCGTGCGGCGACGCCCCGCCCTGGACGCCCGCGCGACGGGTCCACACGGCCATCCGCCGGCGCACGTCGGAGGTCGACAGGCGGCGGCCGCTCTTGGAGAGGAACAGCGCCGGCTCGCCCGCCCGGTCGGGCGCCGCCAGCACGTGGCGGGCGCGCTCGACGTAGTCGGCGAGCGCCGCGCGCGCCGCGTCGCCGACCGGCAGCACGCGGGTCTTGCCGCCCTTGCCCTCGACGCGCACCTCGTCGGCGTCGAAGTCGACCGAGCCGACGTCGAGCGAGACGAGCTCCTCGGCGCGCAGGCCGCAGCCGTAGGCGAGCTCGAGCATCGCCCGGTCGCGGCGCTGCAGCGGCGACGAGGCCGGGATGCCGTCGAGCAGCGCCGAGACGCGCTCGGCGTCGAGCGTGCGCGGCAGCCGCCGGCCGCGCTTGGGGGCCGAGACCAGCTCGGCTGGGTTATGGGCGACGACGCCGTGCCGGCGCAGCGCCCCGAACAGCGCGCGCGGGGCGGCCAGGCGCCGGGCGACGGTCGCCGGCGAGTCGCCCGCG
>DASZVK010000150.1:0-12443 GCA_035547175.1 Solirubrobacteraceae bacterium | reverse complement strand
CCGGACCGCACGAGACGCATGCCCGAGCTGCCAGAGGTCGAGCGCGCGCGGACGCTGATCGCCGAGCGCGCCCTGCATCGCGAGATCGTCGACGTCGACGACGCCGACACCTACGTCTGCCGGCCGCATGCGCCCGGCGAGATCGCCGCCGCGCTGGCCGGGGCGCGGCTGGTCTCCGCCCACCGGCGCGGCAAGACGATGTGGGCGCAGACCGACCGCGGCCCCGTCCTCGGCCTGCACCTGGGCATGGCGGGCCGGATCGTCGTCGACGGGCGCGAGGCGGGGGACCCGAAGGCCGACCCCAACGGCGCCAGCCCGGTGTGGGACCGCTTCGCCCTGCGCTTCGCCGACGGCGGCGCGCTGGTGCTGCGCGACAAGCGGCGCCTGGGCCGGGTCGTGCTCGACCCCGTCCTCGACCGCCTCGGCCCCGACGCCGCCGAGGTCGGCCGCGAGGCCTTCCGCGCGCGCGTCGGCCGGGGCGCCGGGCCGCTGAAGGCCCGGATCATGGACCAGGCGGTGATCGCCGGCGTGGGCAACCTGCTCGCCGACGAGGCGCTGTGGCGCGCGGGGCTGTCGCCGCTGCGCCCGGCCGGCGCGCTGTCCGACGACGAGCTCGACGCGCTGTGGCGGGCGGTCCGGGCGGCCACGCGGTCGGCCATCCGGCGCGGCGGCGTGCACACCGGCGACGTCATCCCCTACCGGCGGCGCGATGCGGCCTGCCCGCGCTGCGGGACGCCGATGGCCACGGCGAAGGTGGGCGGCCGCACGACATGGTGGTGCCCGGCCGAGCAGTCCTAGCGGCGCGGGCCGGGCCGGCCTAGCGGGGGCGCTCGACGAGCGAGCCGTAGGCGTCCGGGCGCCGCGTGGCGAGCAGCGGGAACAGGTCGAGCCAGTCGCGGCGCTGGTCGAGGTCGAGGTCGCAGACGAGCACGGCGGGCTCGTCGCGCGGCGCCTGGACGAGGACGCGGCCGTAGGGGTCCGAGACGAAGCTCGATCCGTAGAAGGTCAGCGGGCCCTCCGTGCCGATCCGGTTGACCGCGATCATGAAGGTGCCGTTGGCGATCCCGTTGGCGGTGATCACGCGCTCCCACAGCGGCTCGGTGTCGAACCCCGGGTGGTCGGGCTCCGAGCCGATCGCCGTCGGGTAGACGAGCACCTCGGCGCCGGCCAGCGAGTAGGCGCGCGCGAGCTCGCCGAACCACTGGTCCCAGCACGTCGGGAAGCCCCAGCTCGCGCCCTCCAGCGCGACGACCGGGATGCCGTCCGACGCGGGCCCGGGACGGAAGTAGCGGTCCTCGTGGTAGCCGGCGGTGACGGGGATGTGGAGCTTGCGCGTGCGCGCGACGACCTCGCCCGCGGGCGAGACGACGATCGCCGTGTTGAAGCCCAGGCCGTCGTCGGCGGCGCGCTCGTAGAGCGAGGCGTGGACGTGGACGCCGGTCTCGCGCGCCACCCGCGCCGCGAACGCCGTCGTGCGCCCGCCGGGGACTTCCTCGGCGAGCGCCCGCGCCCGCTCGACGCCGTCGGCGTCGACGGCGAAGTACGGCGACAGCGTCAGCTCCTGCAGGCAGACCAGGCGCGCGCCCGCGGCGGCCGCCATGCCGATCCCCTCGGCCAGCGCCGCCTCGTGCTCGCCGGGGTCGGGGTGCCAGCGGTGCTGGACGGCGCCGACGCGCAGCGGCGGCCGGGTCGGCGGGCGCACGCGCGCCGGCGACTCCGGCGGCGCGCCGATCGCCGTGATCAGGCGCAGCTCGCTCATGGCGCGCAGCGTGCCGGAACCTGCTGGGTGATGCAGTGCGGCCCGCCGCCGCCGTAGGCGAGCACTGCGCCGGGGACGCCGACCAGCTCGCGGCCGGGCAGCGCCTGCGCGATCTGCGCCAGCGCGTCCTCGTCCGTCGCGGCGCCCGCCAGCGGCACGATCGCGGCGCCCTGGCAGAGGTACAGGTTCATGTGCGAGACGACGACCGTCTCCCCCGCGACCTCGGCGTGCGGGAGCACGTCGAGGCGGCGCACGCGCAGCCCGGCCGCCGCCAGGCGCGCGGCGTTGTCCTCCATGCGCTCGTGGTCGGGGCCGCCCGCGGGCGCGGCCTGCAGCAGCACCTCGCCCGGGGCGGTGAAGGCGGCGACGAGGTCGACGTGGCCGTCGGTGTCGCGGTCCTCGCTCAGCCCCATCCCCAGCCAGACGATCCGCTCGGCGCCGAGGTGCTCGCGCAGGGCGTCCTCGATCCGCTCGCGCGTCAGCGCCGGGTTGCGGGTCGGGTGCAGCAGGCACTGCTCGGTGGCGATCAGCGCCCCCTCGCCGTCGACGCAGACCGAGCCGCCCTCGAGCACGAGCGGCGCGCGCACGACCGCGTCGGCGTAGCGCGCGGCGAGCGCCTCGCCGGCGACGACGTCGGCGTCGTAGGGCGAGAACCGCTCGCCCCAGGCGTTGAAGCGGAAGCAGACGCCGACGCGGCGGCCGGCGCCGCCGTCGACGAACAGCGGCCCGCTGTCGCGCAGCCACGAGTCGTCGATCGCGAGCTCGACGACCTCGACCGCGGCCGCGCACGCGCGGCGCGCCTGCGCGGCCTGCTCGCCCGGGTTGGCGACCATCGTCACCGGCTCGAACGCGGCGATCGCGTTGGCGACCGCCGCGGTGTCGCGCCGCGCCTGCTCGAGCACCGGGCCCCATAGCTCGCGCCGACACGGCCACGCGATCAGCGTCCGCTCGTGCGGCGCCCACTCGGCGGGCATGCGGCCGACGGCCACGGCGGCCTACCGGTCGGCGACGTCGAGGTGCAGCTGCGACGGCGCGACCTCCTCGACCAGGTCGAGCCGCACGGTCCGCTGGCCGCCGGCGATCGGCCGGAACCAGGGGCCGGCGCCCTGCAGGCCCTCGGGGCGGTCGAGCAGGATCCCGGCCAGGACGAGCGCCTCGTCGTAGGGCTGCGGCGGCGACGTGTAGGCGATCGAGCGCCGGGCGACGAGGCGCGTGTTGAGGCGGTCCTGGACCGTGAGGCGGTAGCGCAGCTCGCTCACTTGTGGCTGCGCGCCCGGCGCAGCCGCGCGCGCTCCTGCGCCTTCTCGACCACGTTGACGATCAGCCTCAGGTACTGCTCGACGCCGGTCGCCTTGGCGCGGCCCTCGTGGAACGCCTCGGCCCAGTCGTCGACCCTCGCGCCCGCCTGGATCATCGCGTTGAAGAAGTCGCGCCGCATCTCGATGCGGACCCTGGCGTCGGTGCCGATGTCGCGCGTGACCTTCACGTCGGGCATCTGCAGGCGGAACTGCTGGGTGTCGCCCCGGCCGTGCAGGTCGACCCCGACGACGAGCTTGATCGGGGCCAGCGCCGGCACCTCCTCGAGGAACGACC
The DNA here is from genome assembly GCA_035547175.1 of Solirubrobacteraceae bacterium. Taxonomy (GTDB): domain Bacteria; phylum Actinomycetota; class Thermoleophilia; order Solirubrobacterales; family Solirubrobacteraceae; genus BP-464. Next base: position 9,091 of record DASZVK010000150.1, on the reverse strand, counting down.
GCACGGCCTGCTCGATCATCGCCCTGGCGTCGCCTGTGCCCCCGCGCGGGGTGTCGGAGCTCATGCCTGGACCCTAGCTGCGTCCGCGCGCGCCCGCCGCCGGTCGCGGCGGCGTCAGTGCGCGAGGTCGACGCCGAGCCAGACGATCACGAGCGAGACGACGAAGACCGCCCCCTCGAGCGCGTGCCAGCCCGGCTTGCGCATGTGCACGAGCACGAGCACGATCGCGGCCGCGACGAGCGCGAGCTTGGCGTGCAGCTCGCCGCGCGACCAGTCCATGAAGTGCCCGGCCATCATGCTGCCGGTGATCACCAGCACGGCGAGCGCGACCAGCGAGCCGTAGCCGAAGCGGCGCGCGGCGGCGCGCAGCGCCTCGCGGTCGCCGCCGCGCAGCACCGGCACGACGACCGCCGCGAGCATCAGCTGCCCGCCGACGAAGAAGCCCATCGCCAGCAGGTGCAGCCATCGGACGAGGATCCACCACACGACGCCGGACCCTACCGAGGCGCGCGCCTCCGGGAGCCCGCCGCGGCGCCGTCGCGTGGCGGCCGCGGGTCGTAGCGCGGGCAGCGCTGGGCCCCGTGACGGAACGGCAGTCGCACGACCTTCGAGGACGCGTTGTTCGCCTCGTCGGCCTCCCAGACGGTGCCGTTGGGGTCGGCGCGCATCAGGATCGCGAAGCACCCGCGCCTGCCGGTCACGTCGATCCAGTTGCTCGGGTACGTCCACGGGTAGCGGTCGACCCAGCCCACCGACGTGCCGAGCGTCACCGTCCTCGCCTCCGGGTCCTGGCTGCAGGCTCCGAACACGCGCGCCGGCGGCGAGCCGGGCAGGTCGCCGCGGCGCCGCACGAGGTCGCGGTTGCAGTAGTCGAGCTTGGGGCCGATCGCCACGCGCTCGGTGCGCCGGCCGCCGCCGTCCAGGCGCCACAGCTCGAAGCGCGCCGCATGGGCGAACTTCCAGTAGTTGCCGCGCCGGTAGTCGACGTACGTGTAGTGCAGCCGCGCGCCGGTGCGGAACGTCATCGCCGGCCGGCCGCCGCTGCGGCGGATCACCTGGCGCGCGTACATGTCGGTCTCCGAGTAGCGCGTGCCGACGAACTTGACCGGCCCCGCGCCGACGTTGACCAGCGAGTTGGTCATCTGCAGCAGGACGCGGCCCGAGGCCGTCCTGCGCAGATGCAGGTCGGTCGGCCTGGACATCACCCAGTCGGGGCACAGCAGATGCAGCGCCGGGTGGTGGCACGGGTTGGGATCCACCGGCGCCGGTGGCGCCTGGGCGATCACGCGGCGATGGCCTCGGCCAGCTCGGCGAACACCTCGACGTAGCGGTCGACCGCCTCCTCGGTGTGGGTGATCGACAGCGTCCACTCCTCCTCGCGCCCGGGCGTCATGAAGATGCCCCGGTTGAGGTTGAACAGCCACGCCAGCTCGGACAGCTCGGCGTCCTGGTTCTCCTTGAAGGTCGGGTAGTCGATCACCTTGACGGGCGAGAACGTCACGCAGCCCTTCGAGCCGATGCCGACCGGGTAGCCGGCCAGCCCGTGGTCGTCGATGACCGCCTGGCAGCCGCGCAGGATGCGGTCGTTGAGGCGGTCGAGGTGCGCGTAGGCCTCGGGCGTGAGGACCTCGAGCAGGTTGGCGCGCGCGGCCGCCATGCCGAGCGGGTTGCCGTTGTAGGTGCCGACCTGGTAGACGCTGCCGTCCTCGACGACCGTCGCGACCTCGTCGGTCATGCCGATCGCGCCGGTCGGCAGGCCGCCGCCCAGCGCCTTGGCGAGCGTGACCATGTCGGGGACGACGCCGAAGCGCTCGACGGCGCCGCCGGCGGCGATGCAGAGGCCGGTCTTGACCTCGTCGAAGATCAGCACGACGCCGTGGCGGCTGGTGATCTCGCGCACCGCCTCCAGGTAGCCGGGCTCCGGGAGGACGACGCCGAGGTTCATCATCGCCGCCTCCATGATCAGGCAGGCGGGCTTGCGGCCCTCCGCGTCGAGCTGCGCGATGCGCCGGTCGAGGCCCTCGGCGTCGTTGAAGTGGACGGCGTGGGTGAGGTCGACGGTCGCCTGCGGGATGCCCGCGCCGTAGGGCAGCGAGTTGGGCGCCTCGCGCGGGCCGATGCGGTCGTAGGCGACGCCGATCGAGACCATCACGGCGTCGTGATGGCCGTGGTAGGAGCCGAAGACCTTGAGGATCGGCTCGCGCCCGGTGAGGCCGCGCGCGATGCGGATCGCGTCCATCGTCGACTCCGAGCCGGAGTTCGTGTAGCGCCACTTGGGAAGCCGGAAGCGGCGGGCGAGCTCCTCGGCGACGACGATGCCGTCCTCGGTCGGGGCGGCGAAGTGGGTGCCGAGGCGGTAGCGCTCCTGGATCGCCGCGCCGATCGCCGGGTGGGCGTGGCCCTGGACCATCGAGCCGAAGCCGTTGTGGAAGTCCCACAGCTCGTTGTGGTCGACGTCCCAGACCTTCGGCCCCTCGCCGCGCTCGAGGTACAGCGGCCACGGGTCGCGCACCTGGTAGCTGGACGCGACGCCGCCGCTGAGCACCTTGTTGGCGCGGCGGTAGAGCTCGGCCGAGCCGCCGGTGCGCTCGTTGAGCGCCTCGAGCTCCGAGGCGGTCAGCTGGGCAACGCGTTCGCGGTCGATCGGCATGACGGGCAAGTCTTCCACGAACGCCGGAGCGCGCGGCGCCGGTAGCGTGCCGAGCGTGAGCCTGCCCCTGTTCCCCGCGCTGGCCGGCGCCGACGGCGAGGCGGTCCGCATCGGAGGCGCCCCGCAGGGGGGCGTGGGCGACGTCGTGCTCACGTGGGACGGCCTGCGCGAGGCGGCCGGGCGCTACGCGGCCGAGGTGTCGGCCGGCGACCGCGTCGCCGTCTGGGCGGTGCCGTCGCCGGAGACGGTCGCGGGGATCGTCGGCGTGCTGTGCGCCGGCGGGACGGTGCTGCCGCTCAACGCCAGGCTCGGCGAGCGCGAGCGCCGCCACGTCCTCGCCGACGCCGCGCCACGCGCGCTGATCGCGCCCGCGGGCGCCGAGCTGCCCGCCGACGTCGCGGCGCTGGCACGGCTCGAGGGCACCTCGGACGCGGCGGCGCTGGCCGACGACGCGCCGGCCGACGCGCCCGCGTTCGTCATCTACACGTCGGGCACGACCGGCCCGCCGAAGGGCGCCGTGCTGCCGCGCCGCTCGGTCGCGGCCGACCTCGACGGCCTGTTCGCCGCGTGGGAGTGGACGGCGGACGACGTGCTCGTCCACGGCCTGCCGATCTTCCACGTCCACGGCCTCTGCCTGGGGCTGATCGGGCCGCTGCGCCTGGGCGGGCGCCTGCGTCACCTCGGCGCGTTCTCGACGGCGGGCGCGGCGGCGGCGCTGGCGGACGACGCCACGCTGATGTTCGGCGTGCCGACGATGTACCACCGCCTGGCGCTCGACGCGGCAGCCGATCCGACGGTCGCGGCGGCGCTGCGCCGCGCACGGCTGCTGGTGTCCGGGTCGGCGGCGCTGCCGGTCCCCGACCACCGCGCGATCGAGCGGCTGACCGACCAGCGGATCGCCGAGCGCTACGGCATGACCGAGACGCTGATCACCGCCGCCGTGCGCGCCTCGGGCGACCGCCGCCCGGGCTACGTCGGCCCGCCGGTCGACGGCGTCGCCCTGCGGCTGGTCGCCGACGACGGCCAGGTGATCGAGGCCGACGACGACGAGACGCTCGGCGAGATCCAGGTCGGCGGGCCGACGCTGTTCCTCGAGTACCTCAACCGCCCCGAGGCGACGGCCGAGGTGCTCGGCGAGGACGGCTGGTTTCGCACCGGCGACCTGGCGACGCGCTCGCCCGACGGCTACGTGCGCGTCGTCGGCCGCCGCGCGACCGACCTGATCAAGAGCGGCGGCTACAAGATCGGCGCCGGCGAGATCGAGTTCGCGCTGCTCGAGCACCCGCGCGTGGCCGAGGTCGCGGTCGTCGGCGAGCCCGACGACGACCTCGGCGAGCGGATCGTCGCCTGGGTCGTGCCCGCCGGCGACGCGCCGCCCGAGCGCGAGCTGGTCGAGCTCGTCGCCACGCAGCTCGCGCCGCACAAGCGCCCGCGCGCGGTGCGCTTCGTCGCCGAGCTGCCGCGCAACGAGATGGGCAAGGTGCGCAAGGCCGAGCTGCGCGGATCCGGGTAGGGGGCCGTCGTGGTCGTCGAGAGCTTCTCGACCGTGATCCCGGTGCCGGACCTCGCCGAGGGCGTCGCCTTCTGGGCCCGGCTGCTGGGCGTCGGGCCGACGTTCGTCGACGGCGACCGCTGGGCGCAGTTCGACGTCGGCGGGCGGCGGCTCGCGCTGGCGGGCAGCGACCGCTTCGCCTACGTGCCCTCGGTGATGGTCAAGGTCGACGACGTCGAGGCCGCGCGCGAGCAGCTGATGGCCGCCGGCGCCGACGTGAGCGAGATCGCCGACGGCGCCCATGAGCGCCGCTTCACCGCCGTCGCGCCGGGCGGCTGGACGATCGCGGTCTACGCGTCGCCGGGATAGCGCCGCGGCCCGGGCCGCCGGAGGATGGAATCCACAGCGCGACCGTATTAGGTTGGCGCCTCCATGACCCTCGACGAACTCAAGGCGGCGGTCGACGGCGGCGACGTCGACACCGTGCTGCTCGCGCTGACCGACATGCAGGGCCGCCTGCAGGGCAAGCGCTTCCACGCGCGCCACTTCGTCGAGGCGGTCGCCGCCCACGGCGCCGAGGCGTGCAACTACCTGCTCGCGGTCGACGTCGACATGAACACGGTCTCCGGCTACGCGATGTCGTCGTGGGAGCGCGGCTACGGCGACTTCGTGATGCGGCCCGACCTCGACACGATCCGCCGCGTGACCTGGCACGAGGGCACGGCGCTCGTGCTCGCCGACGTCGCCTGGGCCGACGGCGCGCCCGTCACGGCCTCGCCGCGGCAGGTGCTGCGCGCCCAGCTCGACCGCCTCGCGCAGCGCGGCTGGGGCGCGAACGTCGGCACCGAGCTGGAGTTCATCGTCTTCCGCGACAGCTACGAGCAGGCGTTCGCCAAGGGCTACCGCGACCTCTCCCCGGCCAACGACTACAACGTCGACTACTCGCTGCTGGGCACCGCGCGCGTCGAGCCGCTGATCCGCCGCGTGCGCAACGCGATGTTCGACGCCGGGCTGCACGTCGAGAACTCCAAGGGCGAGTGCAACTTCGGCCAGCACGAGATCAACTTCCGCTACCAGGACGCGCTGCGCGCCTGCGACGAGCACGCGATCTTCAAGAACGGCATCAAGGAGATCGCCTCGCAGGAGGGCATGGCCGTGACGTTCATGGCCAAGTACGACCGGCGCGAGGGCAGCTCGTGCCACGTCCACGTCTCGCTGTCGCGCCCGGACGGCTCGGCGGTGTTCGCCGACGAGCCGGAGACGTTCGACCGCTTCCTCGCCGGCCTGCTGGCGACGCTGCCGGAATCGACGTTCTTCCTGGCGCCGAACGTCAACTCCTACAAGCGCTTCGCCGAGGGCTCGTTCGCGCCGACGGTCGTCGCCTGGGGCCCGGACAACCGGACCTGCTCACTGCGCGTCGTCGGGCGGGCGGGATCGGATTCGCGGCGCATCGAGTGCCGCCTCGGCGGCGCCGACCTCAACCCCTACCTGGCGATCGCGGCGCTGATCGCGGGCGGCCTGCACGGCGTCGACGAGCGCCTCGAGCTCGAGCCGCCGGTCGAGGGCAACGCCTACGTCTCCGACCGGCCGCGCGTCCCCGGCACGCTGCGCGACGCGCGCGACGCGCTGGCCTCCAGCGCCGTGCTGCGCTCCGCGCTGGGCGACGACGTCGTCGAGCACTACCTCAACAACGCCGCCGTCGAGCTCGCCGCGTTCGACGCCGCGGTGACCGACTGGGAGCGCTACCGCGGCTTCGAGCGCCTATGACCGCGCCGGGCGCCCGGCCGACCGACGCGGTCTTCGCGCCGGTGCGCTCGCAGACGGCGTTCGAGGAGACGATGGAGCGGATCGGCACGGCCGTCAAGCTCGGCCTGCTCGAGCCCGGCGCGCGCCTGCCGCCCGAGCGCGAGCTGTGCGCGATGCTCGGCATCTCGCGCTCGACGCTGCGCCAGGCGCTGACCGCGCTCGTCCAGTCGGGCTACCTGCACGCGGCGCGCGGCCGCGGCGGCGGGACGTTCGTCGTCGACGAGCCGCCGCCGGTCGCGGCGCCGTCGGCGGAGCTGATGGCGAGCTGGCGCGAGGCCTGCGACGTGCGCCTGACGACCGAGCTGGGGATCGTCACGCTCGCCTGCGAGCGCGCCCGCGACGACCAGCTCGACGCGCTCGACACGATCGTCGCCGACCTCGACGGCTGCCTCGGCGACTTCCCGGCCTACCGGCACGCGGACGTGCGCTTCCACATCGGCCTGGCCGAGTGCACGCAGAGCGCGCGCCTGGTGGCGCTGGCGACCGACGCGCAGGGCGCGATGACCGACCTGATCGCCCACATCGCCCACCCCCGCGAGGTGCTCGAGCGCGCCAACGCCCAGCACGCGCGGCTCGTCGACGCGCTGCGCGCCGGCGACCAGGCGCACGCCGTGCGCGTGATGACCGAGCACGTCCGCGGCACCGAGCACGTGCTCGCCGGGCTGCTGCCCCCGGGCTGACGAAACGCCCGCAATCTGCGGGCTTCTTGCGTGCCGCGATCCATTGACTGGGGTCAGCCGCCAGACGTATGGTCGGCCCGCCGCGCCTTTTGTCCGAGTCACGCGCTTCGAGGGGAGAGGGGTTTGTCCGCAAGCACACCGGTGATGGACCACGACGAGCGACGCCTCGCCGAGCTGGGCTACAAGCAGGAGCTGCACCGCAGCTGGAGCGGCTTTCAGAACTTCGCGATCTCGTTCACGATCATCTCGATCCTCGCCGGCTGCTTCACGACCTACGGCCAGGCGTGGAACAACGGCGGGCCGATCGCGATCTCGTGGGGCTGGCCGCTGATCTCGATCCCGATCCTGATCGTCGGGTTCTGCATGTCCGAGCTCGTCTCCGCCTACCCGACGGCGGGCGGCATCTACTGGTGGGCGGCCAAGCTCGGCGGCGCCGGGTGGGGCTGGTTCACCGGCTGGTTCAACCTCATCGGCCTGGTCGCCGTGACCGCCTCGGTCGACTACGGCTGCGCGACGTTCCTCAACACGACGTTCGGCGCCTATGGCTTCAACCTGTTCAACGGCGAGGCGGCCGGCCGGGCGTTCCTGCACGGGACGTTCTGGCTGTTCGTGGTCGTGCTCGCGCTGCACGCGCTCGTCAACATCTTCACCAGCCACCTCGTGGCGCTGTTCAACTCGATCTCGGTCTGGTGGCACGTGCTCGGCGTCGCCGTGATCATCGTCGTGCTGATCTTCGTGCCCGACCACCACGCGTCGGCGAAGTTCGTCTTCTGGACGAAGCTCAACAACTCCGGCTTCGGCCACGGCATGTTCTGGTTCTACGTGCTGCCGCTCGGCTTCCTGCTGACGCAGTACACGATCACCGGCTTCGACTCCTGCGCGCACATCTCCGAGGAGACGCACGGCGCCGCCGAGAACGCGGCCAAGGGCGTCTGGCGCTCGATCTTCTACTCGGCCACGATCGGCTGGGTGCTGCTGCTGGCGATCACGTTCGCGGCGCAGGGGCCGAAGTCCGGCAACGGCGGCTCGATCCCGCTGCTCGACGAGGCGCTGCGCGGCGGCGGCTGGTACAAGGTCGTGATCACGATCGCGAGCGTCGGCCAGCTGTTCTGCGGCATGGCCTGCCTGACCAGCGCCTCGCGCATGTGCTACGCGTTCAGCCGCGACGGGGCGATGCCCGGCTGGCGGATCTGGAGCAGGGTCAACGCGTCGCGGATCCCGTTCAACGCCGTGATCTTCATGGCCGTCTGGGCGGCGGTCATCACGATCCCGGCCTACTTCCCCAACAGCGCCGGCATCCCGGTCGCCTTCTACGCCGTCGTCTCGATCGCGGTCATCGGGCTGTACATCGCCTACGTGATCCCGGTCTACCTGCGCTGGCGCAAGGGCGACGAGTTCGAGCCCGGGCCGTGGACCAACGGCCGCAAGTACAGGTGGATGAATCCGCTCGCGACGGCCTGGGTGGCGCTGATCACGATCATCTTCATCCTGCCGACGACGCACGCCGGCGTGCCGTTCGACAAGGCGTTCGACTGGTCGGCGGTCAACTACGCGCCGCTGGTCACGGGCGGCGTGATCCTCGCGGTCGCGATCTGGTGGGTCGCCAGCGCCCGCAAGACGTTCACCGGGCCGCGCCACACGGTCGCGGAGATCGACGCCGAGCTCACGCCCGAGCCGCTCGGCCCGGGCACGCATACTGCGGTGTAGTGAGCAGCGTCCTGGAGGTGCTCGAGCCCGCGACCGAGCGGGTGCTCGAGAAGGTCGCGCGCGGCGGCGCCGAGCAGGTCGACGCCGCCGTCGCGCGTGCGCGCGCCGCGCTGCCCGCGTGGCGCGCCGTCTCCCCCGCCGACCGCGCGACGCTGCTGCGCGCGCTCGGCGACGCGGTCGAGCGGCATCTCGAGGAGCTCGCCGTGCTCGAGGCGCGCAACGTCGGCAAGCCGATCGCCGACGCGCGCGGCGAGGTCGGCATGGTCGCGAGCGTGTTCCGCTACTACGCGGGCGCGCCCGAGCGGCCGATCGGCGAGACGATCCCGATCGCCGGCGGCCTCGCGCTGACGGTGCGCGAGCCGCTCGGCGTCGTCGGGCTGATCACGCCGTGGAACTTCCCGCTGGCGATCGTCTCCTGGAAGCTCGGGCCGGCGCTGGCGGCCGGCAACACGGTCGTCCTCAAGCCCGCCGAGCTGACGCCGCTGACGGCGCTGCGCCTCGAGCGGCTGGCGCTCGACGCCGGGCTGCCGGAGGGCGTCTTCAACGTCGTCGCCGGCCCCGGGTCGACGGCCGGCGCGCGGCTCGTCGAGCACCCCGACGTGGCGAAGGTCGCCTTCACCGGCTCGACCGAGGTCGGCCGGGGCATCGCCGCGAGCGCCGCGGCGACGCTCACGCGCGTGACGCTCGAGCTCGGCGGCAAGTCGGCGAACGTCGTCTTCGCCGCCGCCGACGTCGAGGCCGCCGCGGCCGCCGCGC
>DASZVK010000149.1:0-3393 GCA_035547175.1 Solirubrobacteraceae bacterium | reverse complement strand
GGCGGCCACGACGTCGGCTTCGCCTTCGACGGCGACGGCGCCCGCGTGCTCGCCGCCGACCGCGGCGGCGCCGTCGTCGACGGCGACGAGCTGCTGGCGCTGGCGGCGCTGCACCTGCACGGGGCGGGACGGCTGGCGGGCGGCGGCGTCGCCGTGACCGTGATGACCAACTACGGCTTCCACACCGCGATGCGCGAGGCCGGCATCGCCGTCGAGATCACGGCGGTCGGCGACCGCTACGTGCTCGAGCGCCTGACCGAGACCGGCTGGACGCTCGGCGGCGAGCAGTCGGGCCACATCATCGAGATGGGCTTCAACGCGACCGGCGACGGGATCGCCTCGGCGCTGCTGGCGCTGGAGGCGCTCGACGGGCGCGACCTGGCCCAGCGCGGCGCGATGCGCAAGCTCCCCCAGCGGCTCGTCAACGTCCGCGTCGCCGACCGCGAGGCGGCGATGGCCGACCCGGAGCTGCTCGCGGCGACCGAGCGCGAGAGCGCCGCGCTCGAGGGCCGCGGCCGTGTGCTGGTGCGCTCGTCGGGCACCGAGCAGCTCGTCCGCGTGATGGTCGAGGCGCCCACGCAGGACGAGGTCGACGCCGTCTGCGAGCGCCTGGTGGCGCTCGTGCGCGCCTCCTAGGCGCCCGCTTCCCGGCCTAGACTCCCGGTCGTGTGTGGCATCGTCGGCTACGTCGGGCGCCGGCCCGTGCAGCCCCTGCTGCTCGCCGGCCTGCGCCGGCTCGAGTACCGCGGCTACGACTCGGCCGGGATCTCGATCATCGCCGACGGCGCGATCGAGTCGGTGCGCGCCGTCGGGGCGCTGGACAACCTGGTCGCCGCGGTCGAGCGCCGCGACGGCGACGGCGACGGCGCGGTGGCGGTCGCCACGCACACGGCGACGACCGGGATCGGCCACACGCGCTGGGCCACGCACGGGCGCGTCAACGAGGTCAACGCCCACCCGCACTTCGACACCAACGACCGCGTGCACGTGGTCGTCAACGGGATCGTCGAGAACTACCTGGCCCTCAAGCGCCGCCTGGCCGACGGCGGCGCCGTGTTCACCTCGGAGACCGACGCCGAGGTCATCGCCCACCTCGTCGCCCACCACCTGGCGCTCGGCTCGCTGACCGAGGCCGTGCGCGCCGCCTACGCCGAGCTCGAGGGCCACTTCGCCTTCGTGGCGATGAGCGCCGACGACCCGGAGACCCTCGTCGGCGTGCGCAAGGAGTGCCCGCTGGTCGTCGGCGTCGGCGACGGCGAGGCCTTCCTGGCCAGCGCGATCCCCGCCTTCCTGTCCGAGACGCGGCGGGTCCAGTACCTGGAGAACGGCGAGCTCGTCGAGATCACCCCGGGCGGCACCCGCGTGCTGACGCCCGACGGCGAGGCGGTCGACCGCCCGGTGGTCACCGAGGACCTCTCCGAGGAGGCGGCCGAGAAGGACAACTACCCGACGTTCATGCTCAAGGAGATCCACGAGCAGGCCGACGCGCTGGCCGACACGATCTTCGACCGCACGGCCGACGGCGACCACGTCGACCTCTCCGACCAGGGCGCGCTGCCCGACGACGTGCTCGGCCGCTTCGAGCGGATCACGGTCGTCGCCTGCGGGACCTCCTACCACGCTGGCCTGATCGGCTCGTACGCGATCGAGGAGTGGGCGCGGATCCCGGTGACGATGGCCGTCGCCTCCGAGTTCCGCTACCGGCCGCGCCTCGTCGGGCCCCGCGACCTCGTGATCGGCATCACCCAGTCCGGCGAGACGGCCGACACGCTGGCCGCGATGCGCGCCGCGCGCGAGGCGGGGGCGACGGTCGTCGCCGTGACCAACGTGATGGGCTCGCAGGCCACCCGCGACGCCGACGGCACGCTCTACACGCGCGCCGGGCTCGAGGTCGGCGTCGCCGCGACCAAGACGTTCGTCACCCAGGTCGCCGTCATGTACATGCTGGGGCTCAAGCTCGCCGAGCTGCACGGGACGATGGCGCCCGACGCGATCGCGGCGGCGATCGCCCAGCTGCGCCACCTGCCGAGCGCCTTCCAGCAGACGATCGCCGCCAACACCGACCCGGACACCCACCTGCCCGCGGGCGGCGTGGCCGCCGCGGCCGACGCCCACCACGACAAGGAGTTCTTCCTCTACCTGGGCCGCCACACGGGCCTGGCCGTGGCGCTCGAGGGCGCGCTGAAGCTCAAGGAGATCTCCTACGTCTCGACCGACGCCTACCCGGCCGGGGAGATGAAGCACGGCCCGATCGCGCTGCTCGACGAGCACACGCCGGTGGTCTGCGTGGCGACCGACTCGCCGGTGCTCGACAAGATGGTCTCCAACATGCAGGAGGTGGCGGCGCGCGGCGCGCACGTGATCGCCGTCGCCTCCGAGGGCAACGAGGAGATCCGCGAGCACGCGGCGCAGACCATGACCGTGCCCGCCGTCGACTGGATGTTCCAGCCGCTGCTGGCCGTCGTGCCGCTCCAGCTGCTGGCCTACGCGATCGCCGACCGCCGCGGGCTGAACATCGACCAGCCGCGCAACCTGGCCAAGACGGTCACGGTCGAGTAGGCCCCGGCGATGGCGGGCGTCGGGATCGACCTGCTGGAGATCGACCGCCTCGAGCGGGCGCTGGAGCGGCGTCCGCGGCTCGCCGAGCGGCTGTTCACCGAGGCCGAGCGGGCCTACGCCGCGGCGCGCGCGCGCCCGGCCCAGCACCTGGCGGCCCGCTTCTGCGCCAAGGAGGCGGTCGCCAAGGCGCTCGAGCTGGACTGGTGGAGCCCGCAGGACATCGAGGTCGTGTCGGAGGGCGCCGCCCCCAGGGTCGTCCTGCGCGGGGCGCTCGTCGGCCGCGGCGAGGTGCGGGTCTCGCTGACGCATTCGCGCACGACGGCGGGCGCGGTGGCGATCGCGCCGTGACGCTCCCGAGCTGGCTGGCGCCGCTGCCCGCCGCCGCGGCGATGCGCGCGACCGATGCGTGGGCGATCGAGCGGCTCGGGATCCCGTCGCTGGACCTGATGGAGCGGGCGGGGGAGGGGCTGGCGTCGCTGGTCGCCGAGGTCGGGCCCGATGGTCCGGTCGCGGTCGTCTGCGGCAAGGGCAACAACGGCGGCGACGGGCTGGTGGCGGCGCGGCTGCTGCGCGAGCGCCACGCCTGGCGCGAGGTGCGTGTGCTGCTGCTCGCGCCGCCCGAGGAGCTGCGCGGCGACGCCGCCGCGAACCTGGAGCGCCTGGACGGCGCGCACGAGCCCTTCTCCGCCGGGCGCCTGGACGGCGCCGCGGTCGTCGTCGACTGCGTGCTGGGCACGGGCTTCGCCGGCGAGCCGCACGGCGCGGCGCGCGACGCGATCGCGGCGATCGCCGCATGCGCGGCGCCGGTCGTGTCCGCCGACGTGCCGTCGGGGG
>DASZVK010000148.1:0-2536 GCA_035547175.1 Solirubrobacteraceae bacterium | reverse complement strand
GAGCGCCTCGTCGGCGTTCGCCTGCTCGACGTCGACGTCGAAGCGGCCGATCAGCCGCTCGCGCACGCGCGGGTCCAGCGCGGCCTCCACGCGCCCGTAGAGCTCGGGCGTCGCCCCGATGGCGAGGACGTCGTAGCGCGTCCGGTGCAGCAGCGCGAGCAGCGCCTCGGCGCAGCGCTTGAGGTGCTCGTCGACCTCGTGCTCGATGCCTCGCTGGTAGCGGCTCTGCGACCAGCCGCCCTGGTCGTGCCGGCCGTGGACGTCGTCGGCGAGGTCGGCCTGCTCGAGCAGCGGCCCGTCGCGGTCGTCGGCGAAGGCGCGCAGCGTGCGGCGGCTGACGAGCGCGAGGCAGCGGCGCGCGCGCTCGTGGCCGATCAGCGGCTCGAGCCACGGCCGCTCGTCGACGACCGCCGCGGGCTCGACCGGCTCGGGCAGGCGCAGGACCTCGAACAGGCCGGCGTCGGTGGAGCAGAACACGGCCAGGCCGTGGGCCCCCTTGGGCTCGAAGTCCGCGCCGGCGAAGAACGCGCGCAGCGCCTCGACGTCCCGGCGCGCCGAGGCCCGGCCGGCGTGCCCGGCGGCGAGCCGCTCGGCCGCGTGCTCGGCGTCGGCGAGCAGCGACGAGATCTGCGTGGCCCGCGCGGGCGCCGTCGCGAAGCCTGTCGGATCGAGGTCGACGTAGACGCTCGTGACCGGCGTGCCCTGCGGGCGCCACGCGGCCAGGCGCTGCAGCCGGCCGATGTCGATCTCGTTGACCTGCACGTCGCTCGGCGATTACCCAGGCGGCGCTCCCCGCAACCGGCCCTCCGCCGAGTCGCGGGGCCGATCGACCCTGAACTCGGAGGCGCCCGGATCGGCTTGTGCCCGGGCGGGGCCGGGTAGCCCGCCGCCCGGAGCCAAATCGAGAGGAGCCACCAGTGGCCATCAGGCAGGCGTTGATGGTGGCCGCGGCGCTCACGGCGCTCGACGCGGGCGCCGCGCGAGCGGCCGCGCACGCGGCGCACGCGCTGGTCGTCAACGCGTCCGGCTGAGCGACCCGCGACCGGACGACGGCCGATGCGACCGCGCGCCGCGGCGCTCGCCGAAGCCGCCCGCGGCGAACTCGGCGTGCAGCCCGAGCTCCCCGGCGATCTTCGCCACGTCGTGCGCCTGGTCGGCGGCGACGAACGTGATGCCGACGCCGGTCGCGCCGGCGCGGCCGGTGCGGCCGACGCGGTGGACGTAGTCCTCGCGCAGCGCGGGGACGTCGAAGTTGATGACGTGCGTGATGCCGTCGACGTCGAGGCCGCGGGCGGCCACGTCGGTGGCGATCAGCAGGTCGGTGTCGCCTTCGGCGAAGCGGCGCAGGGCGCGCTCGCGCTGACCCTGGGTCTTGTCGCCGTGCATCGCCGCCGCCTCGACGCCGTGCGGGCGCAGGCGCTTGACCAGCCGGTCGGCGCCGCGCTTGGTGCGCACGAAGACGAGCGTGCGGCCGCGCTCGCGATCGCCCAGCTCGCGGACGAGCGCGTCGAGCTTGGCGTCGTGCGCGACGCGGACGAAGCGGTGCTCGACGTCGCCGCGGCGCTCCTGCGTCTGGGCCTCCTCGTGGCGGACGGCGTCCGTCGTGAACTCCCGCGCCAGCCGCTCGACGGGCGCGTCGAGCGTGGCCGAGAACAGCAGCGTCTGGCGCGAGCGCGGCGTCCGGCGCACGATGCGGTCGACGGCCGGCTTGAAGCCCATGTCGAGCATGCGGTCGGCCTCGTCGAGGACGAGCGCGCGCACGTGCTCGAGCGTGAGGTCGCCGCGCGACAGCAGGTCCTCGAGCCGCCCCGGGGTCGCGACGAGGACGTGCGCCCTGCGCGCCGCCTGGGCCTGCTTGTGGATCCCGGCGCCGCCGTAGACGGCGGCGATGCCGAGCGCGCGTGCGTGCGCGACGCCGCGCAGCTCCTCGACGATCTGCGACGCGAGCTCGCGCGTGGGCACGAGGACGAGCGCCGCCGGGCGCCGGTCGGTCGCCTGGAGGCGCTCGACGAGCGGCAGCCCGAACGCGAGCGACTTGCCCGAGCCGGTCGGCGAGCGGACGAGCAGGTCGCGGCCCGCCAGCGCGTCGGGGATGACCCGGGCCTGGACCGGGAAGGGCGCGGAGATCCCGCGCGCGGCGAGGGCGTCGGACACGGCTGCGGACACGCCGAGCGCGGTGAAGGTCTGCGTGGACATCTGAGACTGCTCCTTCGGCGGCACCTCCGTGCCGCCCTGCGATACGGGAGATTCGACCTGACCCGGATCGCGGAGCGCCTGAGACGAGAGAATCCCGCGAATGGCATCGGTGCCACCCGCACGCGAGTCACGGTAGCGCCTTGGGCCGGCCGACACGCATCGCGGTCGCGATCGCCGCCGGGCTGGCGCTCGCCGACGCCTCGGTCGTCGTGCTCGCGCTGCCCGCGATCCTCACCGAGCTGGACGCCTCGGTGCAGGCCGTCGCGGCGGTGATCGGCGCCTACACGCTGGCGCTCGCGCTGGCGGCGCTCGCGGCCACGCGCTGGCGGCGGCGCCCGCC
>DASZVK010000147.1:0-2170 GCA_035547175.1 Solirubrobacteraceae bacterium | reverse complement strand
TCCCCACCCCGGCCGGCATGCCGGAGGGGGACCTGGCGGAAGCGCAGTGGGCGCCCGAGCGCGCCTCGTAGGCGCCGCCCGCTAGAGGGCGGTCCAGACGGTCTTGGTCTCGAGGTAGTTCTCGAGGCCGTCGCGGCCGTGCTCGCGCCCGATGCCCGACGACTTGACGCCGCCGAACGGCGCCGCCGGGTCGACGTTCGACCAGTTGTTGACGTAGATCATGCCCGCGTCGAGCAGCTTGGCGAGCTTGTGGACGTTGGAGACGTCGCGCGTCCAGACGCCGGCGGCGAGCCCGTAGTCGCTGTCGTTGGCGCGCCGCGCGACCTCCTCGAGCGAGTCGTAGGGCTGCGCGACGAGCACCGGCCCGAAGATCTCCTCGCGGACGATCTTGGCGTTGTCGTCGTCGGTGACGAACAGCGTCGGCTCGACGAAGTAGCCGCCCTCGTGGCCCTCGAGCGTCGTGCCGCCGCCGGCCACGAGCTCGGCCTCCGACTTGCCGGCGTCGATGTAGCCGCTGACGCGCTCGTGCTGCTCGGCCGAGACGAGCGGGCCGACGAACGTGTTCGGGTCGCTGCCCGGGCCGGGCGGCGTGTTCTTCGCCTGCTCGCCCAGCGCGCCGACGAACTCGTCGAACATCTCCTTGGGCACCAGCAGGCGCGAGGCCGCGTTGCAGACCTGGCCCGAGTTGAAGTAGATGCCCGCGTAGGCGCCCTGGACGGCGGCGGCGATGTCGGCGTCGGGCAGCACGATGTTGGGCGACTTGCCGCCGAGCTCGAGCGTGACCTTCTTCAGGTTGCGCCCCGCGACCTCGCCGATCTTGCGGCCGACCTCGGTCGAGCCGGTGAAGGCGATCTTGTCGATCCCGGGGTGGCCGACGAGCGCGGCGCCGGTCTCGCCGTCGCCGGTGACGACGTTGAAGACCCCCGGCGGGATGCCGGCCTCGAGCGCCAGCTCGGCGAGCCGGATCGCGGTCATCGGCGTCTGCTCGGCCGGCTTGACGATCACCGTGCAGCCGGCGGCCAGCGCGGGCGCCGTCTTCCAGGCGACCATCGGCATCGGGAAGTTCCACGGGATGACCTGCGCGCAGACGCCGACCGGCTGCTTGAGCGTGTAGGCGAACATGTCCGGCTGCGCGACCGGGTGCACGCCGCCGACGATCTTCGTCGGCCAGCCCGCGTAGTACTCGTACCAGGCGACCGTGCCGTCGACGTCGACGTGGCGGGAGAACGTGATCGGCTTGCCGTTGTCGCGCGTCTCCATCGCGGCGAGCTCGTCGGCCTCGGCCTCGATCAGCGCCGCCAGGCGCGCGATCGCCTTGCCGCGGTCGCGCGCGGACATCGTGCGCCACGGGCTGTCGGGCTCGAACGCGCGGCGCGCGGCGGCGACCGCGGCGTCGACGTCCTGCGGGCCGCCGAGCGCGACCGCCGCGTAGGCCTGGCCGGTGGCGGGGTCGAAGGTCTCGAACGTGCGCCCGTCGGCGGCGTCGACGTGCTCGCCGTCGATGATCATCTGGCGCGTCTCGAGTGCGGTGTCGGTGCTCATGGCTCTCCTCGCGGGACTGCGGAAGTCGGAAGTCGGGGACTCAGGGCGATCGTAGCGATCCGCCCGGGACCGCCCTACGATCGGCGCATGGGCCTGCCGGCGGCCGACGCGCTCGCACGGGTCCGGGCGGTCGCGCTCGGCCTGCCCGACGTGACCGAGCGGCCCAGCCACGGCCGTCCGGCGTTCTTCCACCGCGACCGGCGGTCGTTCGCCATGTTCATGGACGACCACCACGGCGACGGCCGCCTGGCGCTGTGGTGCGCGGCGCCGGAGGGCATGCAGGAGGCGCTCGTCGACGGCGACCCGGAGCGCTACTTCCGGCCGCCGTACGTCGGCCACCGCGGCTGGGTCGGCGTACGGCTCGACCGCGGCCTGCCGTGGGACGACGTCGCCGCCGCGATCGAGGAGGCCTACGACCTCGTCGCGGCTCGGCGCTGACCCCGGGCGCCGTCCGCCGCCGGGGTCGCGTACGACGAACGGCCAGCGGCGCTCACGCGGCGCGCGCAGCGGCCGATCACGCGCGACAGTCGAGATGCCCCCGCACACGTTCTCCTATCCCAAGGTCGTGCCCACGCAGGGCGCGCCGACGCCGCACCCGGCGCCGGGCGACGAGGCGCCGGCGCCCGCC
>DASZVK010000146.1:0-4128 GCA_035547175.1 Solirubrobacteraceae bacterium | reverse complement strand
ACCGCTGCGGCGCGCCTGGCGGTGGCTGGCGGCCGAGCCGGCCACGCCGGGATGGCGCGTGGTGCGCGGCATCGTCCTGATCGCCGTCGGCGTCGCGTTCGTCGTCGATCGCGAGGCGATCCTCGACCTCGCCGTCGTGCTCGCCGGCGTCTACCTGATCTACGCCGGCGTCAGCACCGTCCAGCGCGTGATCTACCGGCCGCGCGACGCGGCCGAGCGCCCGGCCGACGCCGGGTCGCCGGCGCGCGCGATCGTCTCGCGTCACCGGGCGCTCGTCGCGTCGGCGGTCGCGACCGTGCTGGTCGTCGGCGCGGTCTCGGCGTTCGTCGGCGGCGGCGGGACCACCACGGCGGCGCCCGCCCCGGGCCCGTGCAACGGCCACGCCGCGCTGTGCGACCGGCCGCTGGACCAGGTCGCGCTGCCGGCGACGCACAACTCGATGTCGGTCCCGCTGCCTGGCTGGTTCTCGGCCGAGCAGGACCACCCGATCGCCCAGCAGCTCGAGGACGGGATCCGCGGGCTGCTGATCGACACCCACTACGCCGACCGCCTGTCCAGCGGGAAGCTGCGCACCGACGTCGGCGACCCCTCGCAGCTGCGCCGCCAGGCCTCCCAGGACGGCGTCAGCCCGCAGGCGGTCGACTCCGCGCTGCGGATCCGCGAGCGCCTCGGGTTCTCGGGCAAGGGCCCGCGCGGCATGTACCTGTGCCACTCGTTCTGCGAGCTCGGCGGCACGCCGCTGCGGTCCGTGCTGGACGACCTGCACGACTTCCTCGTCGCCAACCCCGACGAGGTCGTCGTCGTGATCAACCAGGACTACGTCACGCCCGCGGACTTCGTCAAGGCCGTCGACGACGCCGGGCTGGGCGCGCTCGCCTACCGCGGCCCGGTCGACGGGCGCTGGCCCACCCTGCGCGAGATGATCGCCTCCAACCAGCGCGTCGTCTTCCTCGCCGAGAACCACGCCGGCGGCGCCCCCTGGTACCGCCTCGCCTACAGGAGCATCACCGAGGAGACGCCCTACTCGTTCCGGGAGGCCGCCCAGCTGACCGACCCGGCGGACCTGGCGACGAGCTGTCGGCCGAACCGCGGCCCCGCGCAGGCGCCGCTGTTCCTGGTCAACCACTGGATCACCACCGACCCGATCCCGCTGCCGTCCAACGCCACGAAGGTCAACGCCTACAAGCCGCTGCTCGCGCGGCTGCGCGAGTGCCAGCGGCTGCGGCACCACATCCCCAACCTCGTCGCCGTCAACTTCTACAAGCGCGGCGGCCTCTTCAAGGCGATCGACGCGATCAACGGCATCAACGGCTAGACGGCGCCGTCGTGTCGCCGCGCGCGCTGAGCACGGCGCGGACGGCGATCACGAGGTAGCCGAACGCCGCGACCTTGGGCGCCAGCAGGCCCAGCGCGGTGGTGATCACGTAGAAGCCGACGTTCGGCGTGGTCGCGCGCGTGACGGCGGCGATCTGCTCGTCGTCGACCTCCTCGCGCAGCAGCGCGCGGTCGGCCAGCGCCGCCCGCCACAGCGCCGCGAAGACCACCGAGATCGCCAGCAGCGTCAGCCCGTAGAAGACGACCGCGACGCGCTCGGCCTGGGTCTCCCGGATCGCCTCGGCGACCAGCCGCGTCGGGAACGGCAGGAACGAGACGACCATCAGCAGCAGCAGGTTGAGCGCCATCACCCGGCCGTTGAGCAGCCTCAGGCGGCGGAACACCGCGTGGTGGGCGAGCCAGATGCCGCCGATCGTCATGAAGCTCGTCACGAACCCCAGGTACGCGGGCCACTGGCGCCAGATCCCGTGCAGCAGGTCGCCGAAGTCCGCCGCCGGGATGCCGATGTCGAGGACGAGCAGCGTGATCGCGATCGCGATCACGCCGTCGCTGAACGCCTCGGCGCGCTCGGTCCCCCAGCGGTTGTCCACGGGCATGCACGTTCGCGCGGATCGCCGCGCCGAAGATCACCCGCCGCGGGCGATCCCCGGGCCGCCGGCGGCCTGGCACCGTGTCGCCGGTCGCCCGTCCGGACGACGGGCGAGAAGCCAGCCGAGAGGGGAGCCGAGGTGCGCGGAACCGGCAGAGCGCTGTTCGTGAGCATCCTGTTGATCGTCGCCGGGTGCCTGAACCTGATCTACGGCATCGCGGCGATCTCGGACTCGTCGTTCTACGCCGACGGGACGCGCTTCGTCTTCTCCCACCTGCACACGTGGGGCTGGATCACGGTGGTCCTCGGCGCGATCCAGGTGTGCGGGGCGATCTCGCTGCTCGGCGGCGGCCTCTTCGGGCGCGTCGTCGGCATCACCGGCGCGACCCTCGGGGCGATCGGCGCGCTGCTCGAGGTCGGGGGCGCGCACCCCTTCTGGGCGCTCGGGATCTTCGCCCTGTGCGTGATCGTGATCCACGGGCTCGTCGTGCTCGACGAGCCACCGGCGCGGGCCTGAGCGCAGGCCCGCGCCCCGCGCGCGTCACCTGCCCGTGGCGCGCCCCGCCTCCAGCGCCTCGCGCAGCACGGCCTCGGCCTCGTTGTCGAGCGAGCTCTGGATGACCTCGCCGCCGAAGTCGGCGATCTCGGGCAGGACCTTGTCGGGGGTGGAGCGGTGCACGAGCACGATCAGCGCCGCCGTCCCGGGCTCGAGCGCGGCGCCGAGCTCCTTCATGAAGCGGTCGTCGACGCCCAGGTCGGTCAGCGCCCCGCTCGCGCCGCCGGCCGCCGCCCCGACCGCCATGCCGAGCAGCGGCGCGAGGAACAGGAGCCCGATCAGGCCGCCCCACAGCGCGCCGCCGGCCGCGCCCGCGACGCCCGGCCGCAGGCTCTGGTGCAGCTTCACCTGGCCGTCGTCCGCGCGCGTGACGACGACCGCGTCCTCGAGCTCGATGCTGTGCTCCTTCTCCAGGCGCGCGAGCGCGCCGAGGACCTGGCGCGCGGTGCTCTCGTCCGGATAGGCGATGGCGATGAGGTGGCTCAATGCGACTCCCTGGTCGGTGTCGTGGGTCGGTGCAGCGCCAGTGGTACCCGCCGATCCCCGCGCGGTGGATCACCCGCCGGGGGTGAGGTCGCTCGCGCGCCGCGCGCCCTACCGTCGTCCTCGGCCGCCCATCGAGCCGACGGCGATCAAGGAGCGAGGATCGAGATGAACGCAAGCATCGGGATCGACCGACGCGCGGCGGCGAGCGCGTGGTGGATCTTCGTCCTCGTCGGGCTGCTCGGCGTCGTCGTCGGCGTGATCGTGCTGGCCAAGCCGTCGATCAGCCTGGCGACGCTCGCCGTGATCACCGGGGTCTTCCTGCTCGTCGACGGCATCCTCGAGATCGTCATCTCGTTCGTCGACGCGCCGGTGGACCGCGGCCTGGTCGCGATCGTCGGCATCGTCAGCGCGATCGCCGGCGTGATCCTGATCCGCCACCCGTTCGGCGCGATCGTCGTCCTCGCGCTGCTGCTCGGCCTGTGGCTGCTCGTCAACGGCATCGTGCGGCTGATCGCCACGCTCGCGCCGGCGGGGACGATCTGGTCGGCGCTGCTGGCGCTGCTCGAGATCGCCGCCGGCGTCGTCATCGTGGCCAGCCCCGGCATCGGCGTGAGGACGCTCGCGCTGCTCGTCGGCATCGCCTGGGTCGCGCGCGGCGTCGCCGTGATCGTCCTCGGCTGGGCGCTGCGCGGGCTGCGCCACTCGCCCGGCGCCGACGCGCCCGGCGCGGCGGCGACGGCGTAGGCGCGACCCCGAAGGTGCCCGGCAACCGACGAACAGGAGACGACGATGGCCAACCTCGATGAGCAGGCCGCACCCGGCCAGCGCCCCGCGCGCGAGCCGACGCCGCGCACCAAGGAGGAGCGCCGCGAGGCGAGGAGGCGGATCGTCGCGCTGGTCATCGCGGCGATCGTCATCGTCTTCGCGGTCGTCAACCTCGACCGCGTCAAGGTGGACTGGATCGTCACGACCGGCCACACTCCGCTGATCGTGGTGATCGTGGTGTCCTTCGTCCTCGGGATCGCCGCCGACCGGCTCGCGATCGCGCGCAAGCGACGGCGGCGCCGCGCCGAGGCGTGAGCGATCCCGGCACGGACCACGCCGCGCGCGGGCGCGAGGCCCGGGCGCGCGTGCCGCGCCGCAATCACGCGACGTTCGAGCC
>DASZVK010000145.1:0-4662 GCA_035547175.1 Solirubrobacteraceae bacterium | reverse complement strand
CGAGCAGCCGCTCGCCGACGGCCTGCGAGCCGCCCTGGACGACCTGCTCGCGCGAGCCGACGACGTCCCTGACGACGCGCTTGGCCTCGACGTCCTCGGCGACCTGGCGCAGCGCGATCTCGCGCAGCGCCGCGAGGTTCTCGACGCGGAAGAAGTTGTTCAGCGCGGCGTCGACGCGCGCCTGCGGGTAGACCTTGCCCTGGCGCAGCCGCTCGAGCAGCGTCTCCGGGCTGACGTCGACCAGCACGACCTCGTCGGCGCGCCCGAGCACCGCGTCGGGGATCGTCTCGCGCACCCGCACGCCGCTCAGCTCGGCGATGCGGTCGTTGAGCGACTCGAGGTGCTGGACGTTGAGCGTCGAGCTCACGTCGACGCCGGCCTCGAGCACCGCCTCGACGTCCTCGTGGCGCTTGGCGTGCTCGAGCCCCGGCGCGTTGGTGTGCGCGAGCTCGTCGATCAGGCACAGCTCGGGCGCGCGCGCGAGGATCCCGGGCAGGTCCATCTCGTCGAGCTCGGCGCCGCGGTGCACGACGCGGCGCCGCGGCAGCGCCGGCAGCCCCTCGGCGAGGCGCAGCGTCTCGAGGCGGCCGTGCGTCTCCAGCAGCCCGATCACGACGTCGCGGCCGGCCTCCCACTCGGCATGGCCCTCCTGGAGCATCCGGTAGGTCTTGCCGACCCCGGCGGCCATGCCGAGGTAGATCTTCAGGCGACCGCGCCGGCCTCCCTCGCCGGCGGTCCGCCGGTCGGTGGGAGGCGCCTCAGGCAACGTCGTCGTCGAGCCCCCGGAGCGTCGACTGCGCCCAGCGCGCCACCGCGCCGGGCGACGACGGGTGCGTGTACAGCGGGCCGGCCCCGTCGACGAGCGCCGTGCGGACGCGGGCCAGGCCCACGGGGTTGATCGGCCGCTCGTCGGACAGGCGATCCGCGATCGTCCGCAGGATCGGCTCGGCGCGCCTGACCTCGCTGTCGGCGACCGGGACCGCGCACGTCAGCCGTGAGCGGCGAGGCGGCGGTGCGGCCGCCGCCTCCCAGACCAGGCGCTCGAGGCGATGCGCGAGCGCGGCCCGCGACCGGGGCGTCGCGAGCTGCGCCGCGCGCCGGGCGAGCAGGCGGCTCGACGCCGGGTCGTCCCCGGCGATCAGCCCGCGCTCGAGCCTCGGGGCGAGCAGCCGCGCGACCACGCCCTCGAGCCGGTCGCGCCAGCGCCCGGCCGGCGCGACGCGACCCGAGGGCGCGCGCTGCTCGGCGTGGCGGCGCGTCGAGGAGGAGAGACGATGCGCCGCGTGCACGCTCACGCTCCGAGCAGGTTGTGGATCACCAGGTCGAGGAGCTTGATCCCGGCGAACGGCGCCACCAGCCCGCCGAGCCCGTAGACCAGCAGGTTGCGGCGCAGCAGCGCGGTGGCGCCGACGGCGCGGTAGCGCACGCCGCGCAGGGCCAGCGGGACGAGCAGCGGGATCACGAGCGCGTTGAACACGATCGCCGAGATGATCGCGCTGCGCGGCGTGCCGAGGTCCATGACGTTGAGCTTCGACAGCGGCCCCTCGGCGTCGCCGTGCGCCGCGTAGGTCGCGACGAAGATCGCGGGCAGGATCGCGAAGTACTTGGCGACGTCGTTGGCGATCGAGAACGTCGTCAGCGCGCCGCGCGTGATCAGCAGCTGCTTGCCGACCTCGACGATCTCGATCAGCTTCGTCGGGTTGGAGTCGAGGTCGACCATGTTGCCCGCCTCGCGCGCCGCCTGGGTGCCGGTGTTCATCGCCACGCCGACGTCGGCCTGCGCCAGCGCCGGCGCGTCGTTGGTGCCGTCGCCGGTCATCGCCACCATCCGCCCGTCGGCCTGCTGCTCGCGGATCAGCTCGAGCTTGCGCTCCGGCGTCGCCTCGGCGAGGAAGTCGTCGACGCCCGCCTCGTCGGCGATCTTGGCGGCGGTCAGGCGGTTGTCGCCGGTGACCATCACCGTGCGGATGCCCATCGCCCGCAGGTGGTCGAAGCGCACGCGCATGCCCTCCTTGACCGTGTCCTTCAGGTACACGACGCCCAGGACCTGGCTGTCGCGGGCCACGGCCAGCGGCGTGCCGCCCTCGCGGGCGATGCGGTCGACGACGCCCTGCAGCTCGGCCGGCGCGCGGCCGCCCTCGGCCTGCACCCACGCGGTCACGGCGTCGGCGGCGCCCTTGCGCAGCCGCGAGCCGTCGTAGTCGACGCCGCTCATGCGCGTCTGCGCGGTGAACGGGACGAACGTCGCCTCGTGCGGGGCGAGCTCGCGCTCGCGCAGGCCGTAGCGCTGCTTGGCCAGCACGACGATCGAGCGGCCCTCCGGCGTCTCGTCGGCCAGCGACGAGAGCTGCGCCGCCTCGGCCAGCTCGGCCTCCCCGACGCCGGGCATCGGGACGAGCTCCGATGCCTGGCGGTTGCCGAGCGTGATCGTGCCGGTCTTGTCGAGCAGGAGGACGTCGACGTCGCCGGACGCCTCGACCGCTCGGCCGGAGAGGGCCAGCACGTTGCGCCGCACGAGGCGGTCCATGCCGGCGATCCCGATCGCGGAGAGCAGCGCCCCGATCGTCGTCGGGATCAGCGCCACCAGCAGCGCGATCAGCGTGGTGACCGAGATGGCGGTGTGGGAGTAGAGCGCCTGCGGGCGCAGGGCCACGATGACCACCAGGAAGACGATCGTCAGCCCGGCCAGGAGGATGTTCAGCGCGATCTCGTTGGGCGTCTTGCGCCGCTCGGCGCCCTCGACCAGCGCGATCATGCGATCCATGAAGGACTGCCCGGGCTCCTGGGTGATCTCGACCACGATGCGGTCCGACAGCACGCGGGTGCCGCCGGTGACCGCGCTGCGGTCGCCGCCGGACTCGCGGATCACCGGGGCCGACTCGCCCGTGATCGCCGACTCGTCGACGGTGGCGATGCCCTCGACGATCGTGCCGTCGCCGGGGATCACCTCGCCCGCCTCGACGACCACCACGTCGCCGCGATGCAGGTCGGACGCCGCCCTGGTGGTCCCGTCGCGCAGGGTGGCGGTCGTCTCGGTGCGCATCGAGCGCAGGGCGTCGGCCTGCGCCTTGCCCCGGCCCTCCGCGAGGGCCTCGGCGAGGTTGGCGAACACCACGGTCAGCCACAGCCACACGGTCACGACGAAGGTGAACCAGGCCGGCTCGTTCCCACCGCCCAGCGGGCCGCCCCCGAACAGCTGGATCAGCCACGCCAGCGTGGTGATGACGGCGCCGACCTCGACGGTGAACATCACCGGGTTGCGCACCTGCACCCGCGGGTCGAGCTTGGCGAGCGAGCCGACCAGCGCGACGCGCAGGATCGGGCCCGTGAACAGCGATGCGGAGGACTTCGGGGTCATGAGAGGCGATCCAGGGCCAGGTTGAGGGTGGTCGTGTTGACGCCCGGCTCGCCCATGAAGCCGAGGTCGCGGTCGTCGGTGTTGCGCGCGACGAGCCTGCGCACCGTCGCGAGCGGGAGGTGGCGCACGGCGGCGACGCGGCGCACCTGGATGGCGGCGTTGGCCTTGGAGATCAGCGGGTCCACGCCGGAGCCCGAGGTGGTGACCGCGTCGACCGGCACCCGAGCGGCGGTCAGCCCCTCGTCGTAGGGCCGCTCGAGCGCCAGGTACGCGGCGAGCTGGTCGCGGTAGAAGTACCGCGCCGCCGCGTCGTTGGGCCCGCGGTTGGAGAAGTACGTGCCCGCCGGGTTGTAGCCGTCGGCCGACGGGCGCGGCTGGAAGTACTTCGGGTCGGGCTTGGTGATCTCGTTGCCGTCGGCGTCCTTGCGGTGCGTGTCGATCACCCACGGCTGGGCGAGCTGCTTGGAGCCCACGACCTTGCCGCCGACCGTGATCTGGGAGCCGTCGGACTTGTTCGGCCAGGCGACGCGCGAGACGCCGGTGACCACGAGCGGATAGGCGAGGCCCAGGAGGATCGTCAGCACGACGACCCCCAGGACCGAGCTGACCAGGTCACGCTTCACGGCAGCCTCCTAGAAGAGCCTCGTCGTCAGGCCCTGCACGATCGGACCGAGCAGCAGGGCGGGGAAGAAGGTCAGCGCGCCGACGAGCACGACCGTGCCGACGAGCAGGACCGTGAACGTCGGCGTGTCGGTGCGCATCGTCCCGAGGCCGGCCGGGGCGACCCGCTTGCCGACCAGCGAGCCCGCGACGGCGAGCACGGCGACGATCGGCAGGTAGCGGGCGGTCATCATCGTCAGCCCGCCGAGCAGGTCGGCGAACGTCATGCCGTGCGAGCCGAGGCTGCCGGCGTTGGGCTGCACGAATCCCGTGTAGCCGGCGAACGCGGAGCCGTTGTTGTTGGCCTGCGAGAGGTAGGCGTAGAGCGTCTCGGAGAAGCCCTGCGGGCCCGACGCGTAGATCGACGGCCTGCCGTACTTGGTCGCCAGCGCGAGCGAGGAGCTCAGCAGCGTGACGAACGGCGTGAAGAACGCGGCGATCGCCACCAGCTTGATCTCCCGCGGGGCGATCTTCTTGCCCAGGTACTCGGGCGTGCGCCCGACCATCAGCCCGCCGAGGAAGACGGCGAGCAGGACGAACATCAGCATCGAGTACAGGCCCGTGCCGACGCCGCCGAAGACCGTCTCGGACAGGCTCAGGTTGGAGAACGGCACGAGGCCGCCGATGCCGGTCAGCGACTCGAA
>DASZVK010000144.1:0-9056 GCA_035547175.1 Solirubrobacteraceae bacterium | reverse complement strand
CGGGTTCGACCACGCGGTCGCGTCGTAGAAGTACGGGAACGGCACGTAGGCGTCGGCGCCGAGCATCGCCTCGACCCAGTGCTTGGCGCCCTGCGCGAGCGGCACCCAGTAGCTGCCCGCCGCCAGCGCGGTCGCCACGGTGCCGCCGCTGCCGTAGGCGCGCAGCGCCACGGTGGCCGGCGCGCGCAGCCGGTCGACGACGACGCCGACCGACGTCAGGCGGTCGACGAGCGCCGCCGCGTCGGCGCCGTGGACGTCGGTGCGGATCGCGTAGCCGTAGACGCGCCCGGCGGGGACCGGCAGCGAGACGCGGTCGCCCGGGCCGATCGCGCGGTTGGGCTCGAGCTCGCCACGCGCGCCCTGCGCCCGCGCCTCGCGCCACTGGCGTGCCCACGCCTCCAGCAGCGCGTCCTTGTGGTCGGCCGCCGCCTGCAGGACGCTGTCGGCGGCCAGGTAGTGGCGCGCCACGCGGTCGGCGAACGGCACGCCGGCGCCCTCCTCGAACGTCATGCCGGCGGCGCCGAACAGCGTCGTCGGCACGGTGTCGCCGTAGCCCATGAAGAACAGGTCGTAGGTCGAGCGACTCGTCACCGACCAGCCGCGCTCGGCGAACGCCGCGCGCACCGCGGGGCCGAGGACCTCGTCGATCGCGTGCAGCGGCTCGGCGGCGATCTCGTGGTGGACGGGGTCGGCGTTGGGCGGCGCGAAGAACGACGAGCCGGCCTCCTCGTGCTGGTCGACGAACAGCAGCGGCGGCTGCGCCTCGAGCAGCTCGACCTTGGCCTCGGTCTCCGGCTGCGTGCGCGCGAACCAGTCGCGGTTGAGATCGAAGCCGGCCGCGTTGGTGCGCGTGTGCGCGGCGCGGCCGTCGGGGTTCTGCATCGGCAGCAGCACGGTCACGAGCGCGTCGAGTCGCCGGCGGGTGGCGCAGCTGCGGTCGGCGGCCATCTCGTAGAGCAGCCGCATGTCGGCGTCGGTGCCGCTGGGCTCGTCGCCGTGGACGTTGGCGCCGACGTAGGCGAACGCGCGGTGGTCGCGGGCGAAGGCGCGCGCCCGCGCCGCGCTCGCGGTGCCCGCGCGCATCGCGCCCGTCGCCCGCCCGAGCGCCGAGAGCGCCGCCGTCGTGACCGCCTCGGGGTCGGAGATTGCGACCCACTCGATGGGCCGGCCCTGGACCGAGCGCCCGGCGACGCCGGCGCGCACGCGCGGGCTGGCGCGGTCGACGGCGGCGACGTAGCGCTCGACCTGCTCGACCGTCGCCGGGCGGCCGCCGAGCGCGAAGCCGTTGACCGCCCGCCAGGTCGGGATCGCGGCGTCGAGCGAGCGCCCGGCGGTGCAGGTCGCCGCCGCGGCGCCCGGGGCGAAGGCCAGCGCGGCGACCGCCGAGCACGCTGCGACGGCCGCCGTGGCCCGCCTCATGGCCCCGGTGCCGCGGGGCCGCTCGTCAGCCGAGGCGGTTCTCGATGCTCAGCGGCGCCTGTCCGACCGCCGCCTCGGGGGCCTCGGCGGGCGCATCGACGGCCAGCACCCCGGCCAGCTCGCCGCTCTCGTACATCTCGGCGACGATGTCGGCGCCGCCGATCAGCTCGCCGTCGACGAACAGCTGCGGGATCGTCGGCCAGCCCGACAGCGCCGAGAGCTCCTGGCGGATGCGCGGGTCGGGGAGGATGTCGACCGCCGCGAACGGCGCGCCGAGCGCCTGCAGCGTCGCGGCGGTGCGCGCCGAGAAGCCGCACATCGGCTGGTCGGGCGTGCCCTTCATGAAGAGGATGACGCGGTTGTCGGCGATCGCCTCGGCGATCGCGTCGCGGATCGGGTTGCTGGGCTCGCTCATGGTGCCTCCGTCTTGAGGGACAGCGCGTGGATCGACCCGCCGAGCTCGCCGTCGAAGACCTCGTAGACCATGCGATGCTGCGCCACGCGGCTGATGCCGGCGAACGCGTCGCTGACCACGCGGGCGCTGAAGTGCACGTCGTCGAGGCTCTCGACCTCGGCCGTGGAGCCGGGGATCGCGGCCTCGATGCGAGCCTTGAGATCGGCTGCGGTGGGCATCCGCTCAACATCGTAGCGGTCGCTATACTTCCTGAAGCATGACCCAGGAAGTGAGCTACAAGGCCAAGGGCATCGCGTTCACCGACAGGGGCGCGGAGAAGGTCCACGAGTTCCTCGCGGGCCAGGAGGCCGACGTCTCCGAGGCCGGCCTGCGGGTCGGCGTGCGCGGCGGCGGCTGCTCCGGCTTCCAGTACCAGCTCGCGTTCGACCAGCAGCGCGACGGCGACATCGTCTTCGAGAGCCACGGCCTCAAGGTCCTGGTCGACGGCCCGAGCCTTCCCTACGTCGACGGCTCGGAGATCGACTACGTCGACTCGCTGCAGGGCGCCGGCTTCCAGGTCAACAACCCCAACGTCGTGGCCGCTTGCGGCTGCGGCTCCTCGTTCCGCGTCGCGGACGAGGAAGCGGTTTCCGCCGTCTAGGCCTCAGGCGTCGGCGACGGCCACGGTGGCCGGGGCCTCGCGCGCGCTCGGCAGCCAACGCAGCCAGGCGGCG
This sequence comes from Solirubrobacteraceae bacterium, assembly GCA_035547175.1. GTDB lineage: Bacteria > Actinomycetota > Thermoleophilia > Solirubrobacterales > Solirubrobacteraceae > BP-464. The sequence continues at coordinate 6,509 of DASZVK010000144.1, read as the reverse complement.
GCGAGCAGCGTTGCGACCGCGACCGAGCCGGCCGCCACGAGGAAGCCGATCCGGTAGCCGCTCGAGAGCGCCTGCGCCATCGTGTCGCCGTGGCTCGTCAGGACGCCGACGCGGTGCGCGGCGAGCGTCCCGATCACCGCCAGCCCGAAGGCGCCCGAGATCTGCTGGGCGACGTTGAGCATCCCCGAGGCCACGCCGGCGTCGGCGGCCGGCACGTCCTCGAGCGAGAGCGCCATCACGGTCATGAACGACGCGCCGCCGCCGATCCCGACGATCGCGTAGGTGGCCAGCAGCCACGGGAGGTACGAGGTGCTCGTCCCCAGCACGACGGCGAACAGGGCCAGCCCGGCGGCGAGCACCGCGAGGCCGCAGACGAGCACGACGCGAGCGCCGAAGCGCGCGATCAGCCGCGCCGTCGGGCCGAGCGAGAGGGCGGCCACGGTCAGCGTCTGCGGCAGGAACGCGGCGCCGGCGGCGATCGGGCTCCAGCCCAGCACCTGCTGGAGGAACTGGGCGCCGACGAAGAACAGCGACCAGATCCCGACCATCTGGAAGGCGCGCACGAAGCAGCCGAGCAGCAGGCTGCGGGTGCGCAGCACCGCCATCGGCAGGATCGGGTCGGCGGCGCGCCGCTCGACGACGGCGAAGCCGGCGAAGATCGCGAGCGCGACCGCGAACAGGCCGAGCGTGCGCGCCGAGCCGAAGCCGTGCCGCTCCGTGCCGACGATCGCGTAGATCGCGATCATCGTCGCCGCCGTGACGAGCGCCGACCCGGCCACGTCGAGGTCGCCGTGCGCGTGCGCCGGCCGGTCGCGGACGAGCGTTGCCCGGCCGCCGACGTACGCCAGCACCCCGAACGGGACGTTGACGTAGAAGATCCAGTGCCAGCTCAGCCCCTGCGTCAGCACCCCGCCGGCGAGCAGGCCGATCGAGCCGCCCGCGACGCTGACGAAGGCGTACGCGGCCATCGCGCGGACGCGCTCGGCCGGCTCGGGGAACTCGACGACGATCAGCGCCAGGATCGCCGCGGCGCCGACCGCGGCGCCGACGCCCTGGACGAAGCGCGCCGCGATCAGCACGCCCTGGCTCTGGGCCAGGCCGCAGGCCAGCGAGGCGAGCGTGAAGAGCACCATGCCGCCGAGGAAGGCGCGCCGGCGCCCGAGCAGGTCGCCGAGCCGTCCCCCGAGCAGCAGCAGGCTGCCGAACGAGATCAGGTACGCGTTCGGCACCCACGTCAGCGACGACGCCGTGAAGCGCAGGTCCGACCTGATCGCCGGCAGCGCGACGGTCACGATCGTCGCGTCGAGGATCATCATGAGCTGGCCGAGGCAGACGACGCCGAGGGCGATCCAGCGCCGCTCCGCCAGTCCGGCGATCGTCATCTTGCGCGAGGTGCACCGCCCGGTCGAGGAGAGGGACCGCGCAGGCTACGCGCTGCCGGCGGATCCCCGCTCGCGGTGTCGGCGATCCGACATCCGGCCGGAAGCTCGAGTCGGCCCAGCGGACCGCTGCGGCCGTCGGCGTCGTAGTGCAGGCAATGGGAGCGAGCCCCGCCGTGCGCCTCGCGGTCGTCGCCGCGCTGATCTGCGCCGCTGCGGGCTGCGGCGGCGGCGCGGTCGCGCCCGACGGCCCGGCCGCGGGATGGACGACGTTCCGCGACGACGCGCACGGGCTGACCGTTCGCTTCCCGAGCTCCTGGCATAGGGCGACGAGGTCGCTGACGCCGTATCTCGCCGGGCCGAAGGAGATCCTGTCGCTGGGGACCTTCCGCCTGCGCCGCGGCGACGCCAGGAGCTGCGCCCAGATGCCGATGGGCGCGGTCGAGACGGCGCGGTCGCGCGATGTGTTCCTCAGCGTCCAGGAGCTCGCCGAGCATGGGAACGGGCCGTCACGGCGGCATCCGTTCGCCCTCGGGCGACCGGTCGCCGCGCCCGGCCTCGAGTGCGTCGGCACCAGCCCGAGGTGGCGGTCGTACTGGCTGCGCTTCGACGATGCCGGGCGCGGCTTCTACCTGCTCGCGCTCGTCGGCCGCGACGCTCCGCCCGCCCGCGTCCACGAGCTCCACGAGGTCCTCGACGATCTGCGCTTCGAGCGCAGGTGAGACGCTTCGGCCGCGCATGGCCTCGTTCGACGCCACGTCGGGACCGGGCGTCGCCCTGCGGGGCGACGCGGTGATCCCGCGCCGAGCGCCGGACGACGCCGCGCTGGTGACGCGGGCGCGCGACGGCTCGGCGGAGGCCTGGCGCGCGCTGTTCGAGCGCCACTGGGACACGGCCTACCGCGCCGCGTACCTGATCGTCCACGACGCCGCCGCGGCCGAGGACGTCGCCCAGGAGGCGTTCCTCTCGGCGCTCGCCGCGCTCGACCGCTTCGACCGCCGGCGGCCGTTCGCGCCGTGGCTGCACCGCATCGCGGTCAACCGCGCGATCGACCACGTGCGCAGCGCCGCGCGGCGTCGCGAGTCGCCGGGAGACGGCTCGTCCGAGGCGGCTGCTCGGCCGGTCGTCGAGCAGGATGGCACGCTGCTCGCCGCGATCGCGGCGCTCGGCCCCGAGCAGCGCGCGGTGGTCGTCATGCGGTACGTGCTCGACTGGACGCCGGGCGAGATCGCTCGCGCGCTGAAGCTCCCGCGCGGCACGGTCAACTCGCGACTGCGCCGTGCGCTCGACCGTCTCGGCGAGGTCCTGAAGGAGGATCTGCGATGAGCATCGACCTGCGCGAGCGCCTGGCCGCGACGGCGATCCCCGGCGCGGACGCGGCGCGGCGGCACACGGCGGACGTCGTCGAATCGGCCTTCGCGCAGCCGCGCCCGACGCGACGACGCCGGCGATCGCGCCACCGGCTCGTCCCGTTCGTCGTCGCGGCGCTGGTGGCGCTCGCCGGCGGGGCGTCGGCGATCGCCGGCGCCGGGCCGGGGCACGCCATCGCGCACTGGGTGCGAGACATCGTCGCCGCGCCGGCGCGCCCGCTCGGGTCGCTGCCGGGCGGCGGTCGGCTGCTGGTCACCGGCGACGGGGCCTGGCTGCTCGACTCCGTCGGCGCTCGGCATCGGCTCGGCGACTACGACGACGCCGCCTGGTCGCCGCACGGCCTCTACGTGGCCGTCACGAGCGGGCCGGAGCTGGCGGCGGTCGATCCCGGCGGAGCCGTTCGCTGGCGCCTGACCGTCGCCGGCGGATCGGTGAGGCGCCCGCGCTGGTCGCCCGACGGCTATCGCATCGCCTACCGCGTCGGCGACTCGCTGCGCGTCGTCGCCGGCGACGGCAGCGGCGATCACCTCGTCGCCCGCCGGGCGATGGCCGTCGCGCCGGCTTGGCGGCCCGACCGCAGCCACACGCTCGCCTGGCTGACCCCGGGGGGCACGGTCTTCCTCGGCCGAGCCGACGGAGGCGGCGGCCGGGTGGCGTCCGCGATGTATCGCGACGCGATCTGGCTCGGGTGGGCCGACCGTCGGCACCTGCTCGTGGCGACGCCCACGCAGCTCTTCTCGATCCACCCGGGCTCCGATCCCGGCAATTGGCAGGCGAGCACGCGGCGCGACTGGCACGTGCCTCGCGGCGAGACGATCCTCGCCGCCGCCGTCTCTCCGTCGCGCCTACGTCTGGCGGTCCTGCTCGAGCGCGCCGGGACGACCGTGCTCGAGCTGCGCGACCCGCGCACGTTCGCGCCGGTCCGCACGGTCGCCGCCGTTCGTGGCACTGGCCGCGACATGGTCTGGGCGCCGGACGGTCGGCACGTGATCGTCTCGCTGCCGCGCCGTGGCCGGTGGCTGCTCGCCGCGACCTCTGGCTCCGCCCGGCCGCGGCTGCTGACGGCGGTCGCCGGCGCCTTCGGCACGCGTGCCGCGGCGCCCCGGGGCTGGGCTCGATAGCCAGGGTGGGCCGACTTTCCCTGGGCTATCCGGGTGAACTCGGCCCGGCCCCGTTCGGCTCGCCTAGCCCGGCGCGTTGGACAGCGAGTGCCAGAGCAGCAGGCAGGCCGCCGAGCGGTGCGGGCGCCACGGCTCGGCGAGCGCGCTCAGCTCGTCGTGCGAGGGCAGCCCAGCGAAGCCGAAGGCGCGCTGGGCGCCGCGGCGCACGCCGAGGTCGCCGGTCGCCAGCACGTCGGGCCGGCGCAGCTCGAAGATCATGAACATGTGCGCGGTCCAGGTGCCCAGGCCCTTGACCGCGGTCAGCTCGGCGATCAGCTCGTCGTCGCCCAGCTCGCCGACGCGGTCGAGCTCGAGCTCGCCCGACAGGACGTGCTCGGCCAGCGAGCGCAGGTAGCCGGTCTTCGCGCGCGAGAGCCCGGCCGCCGCGCGCATCGCGTCGGGGTCGGCGTCGAGGATCTGCTGCGGCGTCGGCGGCGTGCCGCCGCAGAACTCCAGGAAGCGCCCGTAGATCGCGCGCGCGGCGAGCACCGACAGCTGCTGGCCGACGATCGCCCGCACGAGCGCCGAGAACGGCCCGCCCGCCCCGCCGACCGCCTCGCGCAGCGGCGGCTCGCCGTGCTCGTCGAGCAGCGCGGCGAGCACCGGGTCGGCGCGGCGCAGGTGCGTGTACGGCCGCAGCCGGGCCACGGGACGGAGGGCGCTAGGTCAGCGAGACGCTCAGCGCCTCGCCGTCGAGCGCGTTCAGCGCCCGCTCCAGCGAGGCCGCGATGCACGTGAACGACGGCGTGTCGCGCAGCGTGTAGGCCGACGCCTCGGTCGAGCGCAGGCGGTGGACCAGGTCGAGGAACGCGGCGGCGTCGTCGGTGTCGAAGGCGACCACGAACTCCTGGTCGTCGAAGCCGAACGAGTACGTCGTGTGGTTGTCGACGTTGGGGTACTCGCGGCCGACCTCGATGTGGCCCTGCATGATCCGCCAGCGCTCCTTGGCGTCGATCGCGTACCAGGCGCGCGTCTTGACGAACGGGTAGACGAACAGGTACTTGCCGCGGAACGGCCGCGGCACGAGGCGGTTCTCCTCGGAGTACTCGGAGCCCTTGCGCATGCCCAGGAAGCTGTACGGCTGGCTGGCCCACTTCATCAGCCCGCTCTGCGCGAGCACGACGTGGAACTCGTGGATGCGGTCGAGGTTCTCGGTCTCGGCGACGAGCATCATGTCGACGTCGCCGCGCGTGCCGACGAGCGAGAAGCTCTGCAGCAGGTGGTCGGTCGCGAAGTCCTCGCACGCGGCCATGAACTCGCGCTTGTGCGTCGCGCGCTCGTCGGCGTCGAGCCGGCGCCAGGCCGGATCGAGCTTCAGGAACGTGTACTTGACGAAGTGGCGGTCGAGCACGACTTCAGACTACCTCTCCGGGTAGCATGACCACGATGCGCATCGCCCTGGTGTCGCCCTACTCGTGGTCGTATCCAGGGGGCGTGACGCGGCACATCGAGGCGCTCGCCGGCGAGCTTCTCGGTCAGGGGCACCACGTCCGGGTCCTCGCGCCGTACGACCCTCCGGGAGCCCTCTCGACCCGCCTGCACCGCGGGGCGGCGCCGGCCGCCGTCGAGCTGCCCGAGTGGCTCGTGCCGCTGGGCCGCACGGTCGGCTTCCCGGCCAACGGGGCGATCTCGAACCTCGCCGTCACGCAGTACGCGGTCACGACGCTGCGCTCGACGCTGGCGGCCGGCGCCTTCGACGTCGTCCACGTGCACGAGCCGATCGCGCCGGTCGTCTCCTGGGACGCGCTGACCGCCGCCCACGGCCTGCCGCTGGTCGGCACCTTCCACACCTACGGCACCAACGCCGTCTCGCACAACGTCGGCGTCGCGCTCGGCGCGCGGCGGCGGATGGCGCGCCTGCACGTGCGCATCGCCGTCAGCGAGGCCGCGGCGTGGACCGCGCGGCGCTTCTTCGGCGGCCGCTACCGGATCGTCCCCAACGGCGTCGACCTGCACGAGGCGGTCGAGCCCGCGCCGGACCCCGATCCCGGCCGCCCGCTGCGGATCGTGTTCGTCGGCCAGGCGGTCGAGCGCAAGGGGCTGCCGCTGCTGCTGCGCGCCTTCGAGGCCGTCCGCGACCACGTCCCCGTCGAGCTGACGCTGATCGGCGCCGGCCAGGAGGACGTCGAGCCGCTGCTGCACGACCGGCGCGGCGTGCGCGTGCTGGGCAAGGTCTCCGACGAGGCCAAGCGCGCCGCGCTGGGGGCCGCCGACGTGCTGTGCGCGCCGTCGCTGGGCGGCGAGAGCTTCGGCATGGTCCTGACCGAGGCGTTCGCCGCCGGCACGCCGGTCGTCGCCTCGCGGATCGCGGGCTACACCGACGTCGTCCGCGACGGCCGCGAGGGCGTGCTCGTCCCGCGCGGCGACGCGGTCAGGCTCGCCGAGACGCTGCGCGAGCTGGCGCTCGACCGCCCGCGGCTGCGCCGCATGGGGCGGGAGGCCGCGCTCAGCGCCGAGCGCTACGCCTGGCCGCGCGTCGCCGCCGAGGTCGCGTCCGCCTACGAGGACGCCGTCGCCGTGCCGCGCCTGCAGCGCCGCACGCAGCGCGTCGCGATGGTCGCCGGCCTGACGGGCCCCGACGGCCTGCCGCGCGCCCGCG
>DASZVK010000143.1:0-1986 GCA_035547175.1 Solirubrobacteraceae bacterium | reverse complement strand
CCGGCCGCCCGTCGCGGTAGCGCACCGAGACCTGGCTCTTGGTGTCCGGCTTGAGGTAGGGAAGCGTGCCGTCCTTGCGGACCTTCGCCGCCCGCTCGACGAGCCGGTGCGCCAGGCTGATCGGCAAGGGCATCAGCTCGGGCGTCTCGCTGGTGGCGTAGCCGAACATCATCCCCTGGTCGCCCGCGCCGGCGAGGTCGAGCTCGTCGGCGCCCCCCTGCGCGCGCACCTCGTGCGCCTCGTCGACGCCCTGGGCGATGTCCGGCGACTGCTCGTCGATGGCGTTGAAGATCCGCGCCGTGCGGTGGCTGAAGCCCTCGTCGCGGTCGGTGTAGCCGATCCGCTCGATCGTCTCGCGCGCGATCTTCTCGACGTTGAGCTCGGCCGTCGTCGTGATCTCGCCGGAGACGACCACGAGGTCGGTGTTGACGAGCGTCTCGCACGCGACGCGCCCGTACGGGTCCTGGGCGAGGACCGCGTCGAGGACCCCGTCGGAGATCTGGTCGGCCACCTTGTCCGGATGGCCCTCCGAGACGGACTCGGACGTGAACAGGTACTCGTTGTCGGCGTAGGCGCTCATAGGGCCGGGCAGCCTAGCGGGCCGGTGGGAAATGGCTATCGGCGATGCTCGCCGCGACGCTCCCGGCGCTCGTTGAAGTCGATGATCAGCGGCACGCCGTCCATGCCGTAGCGGGCGCGCATGCGGTTCTCGATGAAGTAGGCGTAGTCGCGGGTCACGCGCGTGCGGCTGTTGACCTGGATGGCGAAGCGCGGCGGGCGCTCGCCGACCTGCGCCATGTACAGCAGCTTGAGGCGGTGGCCGCGGACGGCCGGCGGCTGGCGCGCCTGCACGACCTCGGCGAGGAAGCGGTTGAGCTCGGGCGTCGGGATCCGCTCGCGCGCGCGGTCGCCGAGCGCGATCGCCTGCCCCAGCAGCCGCGAGACGTTGCGCCCCGAGAGCGCGCTCGCCGTGACGACGCGCGGGCGCAGGCGCAGCTTCCGGGCGACCTTGGCGCGCTCGTGGTCGAGGTCCTCCTCGGTGCCCTCGAACAGGTCCCACTTGTTGAGCACGAGCAGCGTCGCGCAGCCGCTGCGCATCGCCAGCTCGGCGATCCGCATGTCCTGGCTGGTGACGCCGTCGCTCGCGTCGCAGACGACGATCGCGACGTCGGCGCGCTCGGCGGCCCGCTGCGAGCGCAGCGCCGTGTAGTACTCGACCGACTCGGAGACCTTCGCCTGGCGGCGCAGGCCGGCGGTGTCGACGAGGATCACCCGGCGCCCGTCGACCTCCAGCGGCAGGTCGATCGCGTCGCGCGTCGTGCCCGCGACGTCGCTGACGATCACGCGCTCGGCGCCGGCGAAGCGGTTGACCAGCGACGACTTGCCCACGTTCGGCCGCCCGATCACCGCCAGGCGGATGACGTCGTCGTCCTCGTCGGCCTCGTCCCCCTCGGGCAGCAGCTCGACGATCCGGTCGAGCAGGTCGCCGGTCCCCAGGCCCTGGGCGGCCGAGACCGCCAGCGGCTCGCCCAGGCCGAGCGCGTAGAAGTCGGCGGCCAGCGGCACGTCGCCGACGGCGTCGACCTTGTTGGCGGCGACGATCACGGGGATCCCCGAGCGGCGCAGCAGGTCGGCCATCTCCTCGTCGCCCGGCCGCATCCCCGCGCGCGCGTCGACGACGAGCACCGCGACCCGGGCGTCGGCGATCGCGGCCCGCGCCTGGTCGCGGATCGAGCCCGCGATCGGGTCCGGGTCGAGCGCGTCCATGCCGCCGGTGTCGATCAGCGCGAAGCGCCGCCCGTTCCACTCGCAGGGGATCTCGTTGCGGTCGCGCGTGATCCCCGCCCGCTCGTGGACGACCGCCGCGCGCGTGCCGGTCAGGCGGTTGACGAGCGAGGACTTGCCGACGTTCGGGTAGCCGACGACCGCGACCTTGATCGACATCCGACCGCCCGGGCCTAGACCGGGACCAGCGCGCTGATCCGG
>DASZVK010000142.1:0-4755 GCA_035547175.1 Solirubrobacteraceae bacterium | reverse complement strand
GCGCGCGGCGGAGCTGGCCGAGCTCGCCGAGGGCGTGCTCGACACCGACGACGTCGAGCGCGTGCACGACATGCGCGTCGCCACGCGCCGCCTGCGCGCCGCGCTGGAGGTCTTCGAGCCCTGCTTCCCGCCCAAGCCCTACGCGGCGGCGCTGCGCGAGGTCAAGCGCCTCGCCGACGCGCTCGGCGCGCGCCGCGACCCGGACGTGCACCTGCACGACATGGAGGATCTCGCCGAGCGGCTCGGCGTGCGCGACGCCGCGGGCGTCCCCGAGCTGCTGTGCTCGCTGCGCGACGAGCAGGAGGAGGGCAACCGCGCGCTCGCCAAGGCGCTGCGGCGCGCGAGCGAGCGCGACCTCGTCGGCCGCCTGGAGGCGCTGGCGCGGAGGGCGCGGGCGTGAGGGCGCGCAGCGTCGTGGGGCTCGCGCCGGACGAGTCGCTGGCCGTCAACGTCGAGCGGATCCTCGCCGTGCGCGTGGCGGAGCTGCGCTCGTTCATGCCCGCCGCGCGCGACCCCGAGCGCGTCCGCGAGCTGCACGACATGCGAATCGCCGCCAAGCGCCTGCGCTACCTGCTCGAGCTCGTCGGGCGCGAGGTGCTCGGCGACCGCGCCACGCGGGCGATCGCGCTGCTCAAGGAGCTCCAGGACGTGCTCGGCGACGTCCACGACTGCGACGTGCTCGCGCCGCGCCTGGCGCAGTTCGAGGGCGAGGGCGTCGACGTGCTCGCCGAGCACCTGCGCCTGCGGCGGGCCGAGCGCTTCGCGCGCTTCCGCGTGCTGTGGCCCGAGGTCGAGCAGGCCGCAACATCGTGTTCACATGGTCCCGGAGGCGAGCGGATAGCGTCACAGTGACGGGCGATGGCCGAGCACGCAGCCACACAGGAGCCGATCAGCCAGGTGCCGCCCGCTCCCGTGCCGGCCGCCGAGCCGGAGCCCGAGCTCGACGCCCACGAGCTGTACTTCAACCGCGAGCTGTCGTGGATGGACTTCAACGACCGCGTGCTGCAGCTCGCCGAGGACGCGTCGCTGCCGCTGCTCGAGCGGGTCAAGTTCTGCTCGATCTTCACCTCGAACCTCGACGAGTTCTTCATGATCCGCGTCGCCGGCCTGCACGACCAGGTCGAGGCCGGGATCGTCGAGCCGCTGGCCGACGGGCGCACCGCGGCGCAGACGATCGAGGAGATCCGCCGCCGCGCGATCGCGCAGCAGGCGCGGCTGACGCGCTGCGTCGAGCAGGAGCTGCGCCCGGCGCTGGCCGAGCACGGCATCCGCGTGGTCGAGTGGGGCGAGCTCGACGACGCCCAGCGCGCCCGCGCCGAGGAGCGCTTCCGGCGCGAGATCTTCCCCGTGCTGACGCCGCTGGCGGTCGGCGCCGGGCGGCCGTTCCCGTACATCTCGAACCTGTCGCTGAGCCTCGCCGTGCTCGTGCGCGACCCGTCGATCGAGCACACGACGTTCGCGCGCGTGAAGGTGCCCAAGGAGCTGCTGCCGCGCTACGTCGAGGTCGGCGACGGCGAGGAGCACGCCTTCGTGCGGCTCGAGGAGGTCATCGCCACGCACCTCGAGGACCTCTTCCCGGGGATGCAGATCGTCGAGCGCGGCATGTTCCGCGTCACCCGCGACGCCGACTTCGAGGTCTCCGACGAGGCCGACGACCTGCTGCGCGCGGTCGAGGCCGAGCTGCGCCGGCGCCGCTTCGGCGAGGTCGTGCGGGTCGAGGTCTCGACGGGCATGTCGCCGTCGCTGCGCGGGGAGATCGCCGAGTCGCTCGAGCTCGACCCGCGCGACGTCTACGACGTGCACGGCACGATCGACTTCAGCGACCTGATGCAGATCGCCTCGCTGCCGGGCCTCCCGGAGCTGCGCGAGGCGCCGTGGGCGCCGGTGACGCAGCCGCGCCTGCAGGGCGGCGACGACGCGCGCGGCTCGTCGGTGATGGCGGCGATGCGCGAGGCGGACATCCTCGTCCACCATCCCTACGACTCGTTCGCGACGTCGGTCGAGAAGTTCGTCGACGAGGCGGTCGCCGACCCCAACGTGCTGGCCATCAAGCAGACCGTCTACCGGACGTCCGACGACACGCCGCTGATCCCGGCGCTGATCCGGGCCAGCGAGCGCGGCAAGCAGGCGGTCTGCCTGGTCGAGCTCAAGGCGCGCTTCGACGAGCGCGCGAACATCGGCTGGGCGAAGGCGCTCGAGGAGGCCGGCGTCCACGTCGTCTACGGCCATCCGGCGCTCAAGACGCACGCCAAGGCGATCCTCGTCGTGCGCCGCGAGGGCGGCGGCGTGCGCCACTACGTCCACATCGGCACCGGCAACTACAACCCGACGACGGCGCGGCTGTACACGGACTTCGGGCTGTTCACGTGCGACGAGCAGATCGGCGCCGACGTCGCCGACGTCTTCAACTTCCTGACCGGCTTCGCGCGGCCGCGCCGCCAGCGCAAGGTGCTGACCGCGCCCTACGGCCTGCGCGACGGGATCATCGAGGAGATCGAGCGCACGGTCGAGGCCCACCGGCGCGGCGAGCCGACGGCGATCCGGCTGAAGATGAACGCGCTCGTCGACCGGCGCTGCATCCGCGCGCTGTACCGGGCCTCGCAGGCGGGCGTGCGCGTCGAGCTCAACATCCGCGGCATCAGCTGCCTGCGGCCGGGCGTGCCGGGCGTCTCGGAGAACGTCGCGGTCGTCTCGGTCGTCGGGCGCTTCCTCGAGCACTCGCGGATCTTCGCCTTCCGGCGCGGCGACGAGTGGTCGGTCTACATCGGCTCCGCCGACCTGATGCCGCGCAACCTCGACACGCGCGTCGAGCTCGTCGCGCCCGTCGAGGACCCGATCCTGCGCGACGACCTGCTCGACACGCTGGACCGCTGCCTGGCCGACGACGTCAACGCCTGGGAGCTGCGCTCGGACGGCTCGTGGGAGCGCCGCGTGCCCGGCCCCGAGCCGCGCTCGGTGCAGGCCGAGCTGATGCTCGGGCACGCGGCCAGGGCGGCCGAGCCGGCGTCTGCGGGCTGACCTTCCGCGCCCGGGGTCGAAACCGGCGTCGGATCGCCGGCGTCGTGCGCATTGACAGGGCGGCCGGGTGCGCTGTAGCGTCGCGCCCGAGGTCGAGCTGACCGAGCCCCGCTGCGGCTCGAACAGTCGAGGAGGAGAGACGCGGAGGGCCCGGCGCGCCGGGCCCTCTGTCGTCGGCCAGGCGATCCGCGCTCGCGGAGGGGCCTACCAGCCGCCCTGCCAGCGAGCGCTGGCCTTGCGCGCCTTCTCGGCCTTCTTGCGGGCGTCCTTGCGCTTCTCGAGGTGGCCCTGCAGCAGCGAGAGCAGGAAGACGAGCACCGGGAAGGCGATGATCAGGATGAAGCCCGCGTTGGTCACGACCTTGTCGGTCGTCTCGCCGTACCAGCCCTCGCCGCCGTCGTGCGCGAGCGCCGCGGGCGCGCCGACGAGCAGCGCGCCGAGCGCGAGGGCGAGCGGGGCGAGGCGATGGCGCATGGGCGGGATCGTACATCGGCGGCCCGCCGGGTCGCTCCTACCCTGGCTACGCGATGGCCGTCCTGATCGCATCCGACCTGTCCAAGGACATGGCGGGCTCGCCGCTGCTGCGCGGCGTCTCGTTCAAGCTCGAGCGCCGCGAGCGGATGACGATCGCCGGCCGCAACGGCGCGGGCAAGACGACGCTGCTGCGGATGCTGGCCGGCGAGACCTCGGTCGACGGCGGCGAGCTCGTGCTCGCCAAGGGGGCCCGCGTCGCGCTCCACGACCAGCGCCCCCCGCGCGAGCGCGACGTGACGCTGCGCGACTACGTGCTCTCCGGCCGCCGCGAGCCGATCGAGCTGGAGGCGCGCATGCGCGAGCTCGAGCAGCGCATGGGCGCCGGCGACGAGTCGGCGATGGGCGAGTACGCCGAGGTGACCGCGCGCTACGAGGCGCTCGGCGGCTACACCTGGCGCGAGCGCGCGACGAGCGTCGTCCACGGGCTCGGCTTCGCCGACGCCGACTTCGACCGCGCGCTGGACACGTTCTCCGGCGGCCAGCTCACGCGCGCGTCGCTGGCCCGCGCGCTGGCGGCCGAGGCCGACCTGCTGCTGCTCGACGAACCGACCAACCACCTCGACATCGAGTCGCTGGAGTGGCTCGAGCAGACGCTGCTCGGCCTCGACGCCGCGATCGTGCTGGTCGCCCACGACCGCTGGTTCCTGGAGACCGTCGGCACCGCCGTGCTCGAGCTCGAGGCGGGCCGCTCGCGCTTCTTCCCGGGGACGTGGGCGAAGTGGCGCGCCGAGCAGGCCGCGCGCGAGATCGCGCTGGGCAAGGCGATCGCCAGGCAGGAGGCCGAGATCCAGCGCCTCGAGCGCTTCGTCGAGCGCTTCCGCGCGAAGGCGACCAAGGCGCGCCAGGCCCAGTCGCGCCAGAAGCGCCTGGACAGGATCGAGCGCATCGCGCGCGACCCCAGGGACCGGCGCGCGCTCGAGTTCGAGTTCCGCCGGCCCGCCCGCTCGGGCCGCGTCGTGTTCGAGCTCGAGGGCGGGCACCTCGAGGTCGGCTCGAACCCGCCCAAGGTGCTGCTGCACGGCGCCGAGATGTGGCTCGAGCGCGGCGAGCACGTCTCGCTCGTCGGCGCCAACGGGACCGGCAAGACGACGCTGGTCGAGGCGCTCGTCGGCGAGCGCCCGTTCGACGCGGGGCGCCTGCGCACCGGCCACAACGTCCAGATCGGCCACCTCTCCCAGCACGCCGACGGCCTGGACTCGGGGG
>DASZVK010000141.1:0-3288 GCA_035547175.1 Solirubrobacteraceae bacterium | reverse complement strand
TCCGGCGCGGGCGCCCGCCGGCAGGCGAAGACCTTGACCACCTCAGGCGTCCCCCGTCGGCGGGCGCCGGTAGGAGGGGTCGTCGCGGTCCCAGCGGCCTGCGTCGCTGAGCCCGAAGGCGAACCGCGACGCGTCCGCGTCGGCCGCGCACGCCCACTCGATCAGCGCCTCGCGCGCGGCGATCCGCCACTCGCCGTCGCGGCGCTCGAGGCGGTCGACGTAGCGGCCGCCGGCGATGTCGACGACGGGCTCGTCGCGCCGGCGGAACGTGCCGATGCAGTACGTCTCGGCGTGCGCGACGTCGCCGTCGACCTCGATCGTGCTCGTCGTCAGGTGATGGTGGTGGACGCTCCAGCCCTCGGCGTGCAGCGCGTTGGCCCAGGCAACGAACGCGTCCGGGCCACCGCTGAAGGAGCCGTGGCGGTCGGTCGCGTCGGGGTGGTAGGCGGAGACGACGAGCTCGTCGTCGTGCCGGTCGAGGCCGCGCGCGAAGCGGTGGATCACCTCGCGGATGGCCTCGCGATCGAGCAGCAGCCGGACCTCGGGATCGACGCCGTCCATGCGCGCCTCCTCAGGCCGCCGCGCCGGCCGCTCGGGCGCCCTCGGCGTGCGCCGCGGCCGCGTGCGCGCCCGCGATCCGCCCGAACGTCACGCCGCGGATCACCGACGTGCCGACCGGGTACTCGTGGTAGTAGAGGCCGGTGACCTCGCCGGCCGCGTAGAGGCCGGGGATCGGGGTGCCGCCGGGGCTGACGACGCGCGCCTGCGAGTCGGTGCGGACGCCCCCGAAGGTGAAGCAGATCGCGCACGACAGCGGGTAGGCGACGTACGGCGGCGACTCGATCCGGAACGCCCAGTTGGACTTCGGCGGCTCGATGCCGCTGGTCGACTTGCCGTCGAACGAGTAGGGATCGAAGGCGCGGTCGTCGGTCGCCGCGTTGTACTCGGCGACCGTCGCCTCCAGCGCTGCCGGGTCGAGCCCGAGCGCCTCGGCGAGGCCGGCGATCGTGTCGGCCCGGACCGGCTCGACGTCGGTGAAGACGACCTGCTCCCAGCCCTGGACCGAGAGGCTCGTCTGGTCGCCTACGAAGAACGCCGACTGGCCCTGGTCGTGCCAGATGCGCCAGCCCAGCTCCTCGAACGTGGCGTCGAAGCTGCTGGCGCCCTCGTCGAAGAAGCGCTGCGCGTCGCGGTTGACGAGGATCCCGTAGATGTAGGGGTAGAAGACGGGGTCGGGCTTGGTCGCGCGCGGGTCGATCGGCTCGGCGTGGAAGCGGTCGAACTGGCCGGCGGTGTCGGCGCCGACCTCGACGGCCATGACGATCCCCTCGCCGCGGTTGTTGGCCGTGCCCGGCGAGATCACGGGGATGTCGCAGGCCCGCTCGCCGAGGTAGCGGGTCATCATCTCCTTGTTGCCCTCGAAGCCGCCGCTGGCGATCACGACCACCTCGGCGTGCAGCGTGCGCAGCAGGCCGTCGCGGCCGCGCACGACGACCCCGTCGACGCGCCCCTCGGCCGACACGCTCAGGCGCACAGCCTCGGTCTCGTAGAGCAGCTCGACGCCCTCGGTGCGCTCGAGCACGCCGGCCAGGCCCTCGACGATGCCCAGGCCCTGGCGCGCCGGCATGCCGAGCCCGCCGCCGGTGTTGGTGTTCGGCAGGCCCTGCTTGAAGTAGACGTACTCGACCTCGTGGTCCTCGAGGAACTGGATCGAGGCGGGCAGCTCGCGGTCGAGGGTGCGGCAGTAGTCGAGGTCGGCCAGGCCGCCCGACACGCGCTCCATCATCTCGACGAACGCGGGGTCCAGGCGGCGGTCTTCGGTGACGCGGAACCACGAGCCCGTGTAGCGGGTCGAGCCGCCGCGCTCGTCGCGTGTCGAGCGCTCCAGCACGGCGACGCGCCCGACGCGGCCCTGGGCCGCCGCGGCCTCGGCGTAGGACACCGCCGTCGAGAGCCCGGCCGCGCCCATGCCGATCACGACCAGGTCGTGCTTGTCCGATCCCATCTCTCCTCCGTTCTGTGTCGAACCGCGATGACCTCGCGGAAGTCCTCGTCGATCCGCGCGACCATGCCGCTGCGCACGAGCTCGGCGACGTCGGCCGCCGCCACGGGCGCCACGCCGACCGGGCGGTCGGCGACGACCCCGCGCTCGCGCAGCTCGCCGGCGCGACCGGCGTCGAGCCCGCGCACGTCGCCGAGCGCCCACGCCGCCGCCTCGCCGAAGCGCGGCCCGCAGCCGCGCACGCGCACGGACGTCGTCTCGCCGCGCCAGCGGAAGGGCCGCCCGATCAGCGCCCGCGCCGCGCCGTCGGGGAACTCGACGGCCTCGTAGAAGCCGCGCGCCCGCAGCTGCGGGTCGTCGAGCAGCCCGCGGGCGTCGAGCACCGGCCCGGCGGGCACCCCGGCCTCCTGCAGCGCGCTCGCGGCGTCCCACGCGTCGCGCGTGCGCGCCCACGCCGCCAGCGCGGCGACGCGGTCCTCGCCCGGCGCGGCGCCGACCACCTCGCCGAGCGCCCGCAGCTGGCGCGCGGCGAACGCCGTGACCGCCAGCCAGCGGTCCTCGCCCTCGGCACGGACCGTCGCCGACAGGAGCGCGTCGGGCTCCGCCGACGGGCCGCGGGGCGCCAGCGCCTCGCCGAGCTGGCAGGCGAGCAGCGCCTCGGGCACGACGGCCGCGCCGAGCTGGTACATGCCGAGGTCGATCCACTGCCCGAGGCCGGTGCGCTCGCGCTCGACGAGCGCGGCCATGATCGCCAGCAGGCCCGCCCAGCAGGCGAGGAAGTCGGGGTAGGACTGGCCGACCTTGCACGGCGGGCCGTCGTCGTAGCCGGCGTGGCGGGTCAGGCCCATCGTCGCCTCGAGCGTCGTGCCCTGGGCGCGGAACTCCGACCACGGCCCCGTCGAGCCGAAGCCGGTGTTGGAGAGCATGATCAGGGCCGGGTTGAGCTCGGCGAGCTGCGCGTAGGTCATGCCCCAGCCGCGCATCACGCGCGGGGTGAAGTTCTCCAGCAGCACGTCGGTGCGGGCGACCAGCCCGCGCAGCACGTCGCGGCCCTCCTCGCCCGACAGGTCGAGCGCCAGCGAGCGCTTGCCGCGGTTGACGACGTGGAAGACGGCCGCCCGGTCCCAGTGCTCGCCGTCGACGTCGTTGTCGAGGAACGGGCTGAAGGTCGTGCGCGACTGGTCGAGGCGATGCGGGGCCTCGACCTTGATCACCTCGGCGCCGAGGTCGGCGAGCAGCCCGCCCGCGTACGGGGCGGCGAAGACGTAGGAGAGGTCGAGCACGCG
>DASZVK010000140.1:0-3423 GCA_035547175.1 Solirubrobacteraceae bacterium | reverse complement strand
GTGATCGAGCACGCCGTCCGGATGCAGCCGTTTGACGCGCGTTCGTGCACGCTATTGCGAGCCGCTCTCGTGCCGAGCTGGTCAGCCGCGCTCCGGATGCGACGAGTCAGCGTCCTGCGGAGTAGGCAAACGTCACCTCTGGTATGCCGCGAGCGCTATTGCAGAGCGGTCGGGCCATCCGGTACGTTCGCCCTGACTGCTCCATACGCGCCGGATGCTCAGAGCACGGAGGGAGAAGAGGCATGCGCACGTTACGCGCAAACCGCGCAATGATCGCCCTAGCGGCGGCCGGAATGCTGGCGATCCTCCCGCTTGGCGGCGACACCTCTGCGCATGCAACGACCGTTAGCCGCAAGAACGCCGTGCGGGCTGCCCAGGAGTACTTGCAGTCGCAGGCGTTCTCCTTGAAGGGCCTGACCTCGCAGTTGAAGTACGAGGGATTCTCCACCAGCGACGCGGCCTACGGGGCAAGCCATTCCGGCGCGAACTGGAACAAGGAAGCCGTCGCGGCCGCCAGGGAGTACCTGCATTCGCAGGCGTTTTCCGCGAAGGGCCTGGTGAAGCAGTTGGAGCACGATGGGTTCTCCTCCAGCCAGGCGACCTACGGGGTGAGCCGCTCCGGTGCGAACTGGAAGCGGGAAGCCAAAGCCGCGGCGAAGGAGTACCTAAAGTCGCAGGCATTCTCCCGCAGCGGCCTGATCGAGCAGCTGGAATACGACGGGTTCACGTCCTCCCAGGCGTCCTATGGTGCACAAGCCGCAGGTCTCTAGGTCACGATCGGGCGTCTCGGCGGCTTCTGCGACAAGTAGCTGAAGCCGCACCGGACGTAGCTGTGCCGACAGGAAACCTCCCACTGCCCACGAGCAGCGGCAAGTGCCGCCGACACAGCTACCTCAAGAAGCTCTCGGCACCAGGAATACGACCGGCCCCAAGGGAGCCCGCGGGCGCCAACGCCACGGCCTCGACGCCACGGCCTCGACGCAGCTCACGAGCCCCGACGGCCGCTCCTCCGTCGCCGTCAGCGACCAGCGGGCGCGGCAAGCGCCGCGTCAGCCCACCTGCTGCACCCGCACCAGGTTGCCCGCCGGGTCGCGGAAGGCGCAGTCGCGGATCCCGTAGGGCTGGTCGGTCGGCTCCTGGACGACCTCGGCGCCGCGGGCCTGGATGCGGTCGAAGGCGGCGTCGAGGTCGGCGGCGGCGAGGATCACGTGGCCGAAGGTGCCCTTGGCCATCATCTCGGCGATCGTGCGGCGCTCGTCGTCGGTGACGCCGGGGTCGGCGCCGGGCGGGTAGAGCACGATCGAGGTGCCGGGCTGGCCGGCCGGGCCGACCGTGATCCAGCGCATGCCCTCGTACCCGACGTCGTTGCGGACCTCGAAGCCGAGCGTGTCGCGGTAGAAGGCCAGCGAGGCGTCGGGGTCGTCGTGCGGCAGGAAGCTCGCGTGAATCGTGATGTCCATGCCGGCCACGCTAGTCGCGGCTCGGCGCCCTGGCTTCTCGATTCCTGACCGGCCTGGTGACCTTCTTGGCGACGCACGACGGCATCCCCGCGGTCGCGTCCGCCGCACGACTGCGATAGGCGCTCGGCGGCATCCCGACCAGCTCCGCGAAGCGGCTGCTGAACGTGCCCAGCGACGAGCAGCCGACCTCGAAGCAGACCTCGGTCACGCTGAGGTCGCCGCGGCGCAGCAGCGCCATCGCCCGCTCGATGCGGCGCGTCATCAGGTAGCTGTACGGCGACTCCCCGTAGGCGAGCCGGAACCGGCGGCTGAAGTGCCCGGCCGACATGTGCGCCTCGCGGGCGAGCGCCTCGACGTCCAGCGGCTGGGCGTAGTCGCGGTCGATGCGGTCGCGGACGCGACGCAGCAGGACGAGGTCGCGCAGACGCTCGCGCGCCAATCGCTCGGCCGTCGCCTGCCCGCGGCTCACGGGGCCGCCCTTCAGGCCACCGCCGCGCCGCTGCCGATCGTCCGCTCCAGCAGCGCGAACAGCTCGTCGAAGTGGCGCTCGGCCGCGGCCTCGTCGTAGACGGGCGTGTCGGCCATCGTGTAGCCGTGCAGCGCGCCCGTGTAGACCTCGGTCGTGTGGCGCACGCCCGCCGCGTCGAGCGCCTCGTCGACGGTCGCCACCTGCTCGGGCGTCGCGCTCGCGTCGCTGTCGGCGAAGCCGAGGTACAGCTCCGCGCGCAGGTCGCCGGCGCGCAGGTGCGGGCTGTCGGGCCCGTCGGTCACCAGGCCGCCGGTGTGGAACGCGCCCAGCGCCGCGACGCGATCGGGGTAGGCGGCAGCCGCGTACCAGCCGAAGCGGCCGCCCATGCAGTAGCCGGTGATCGCCACGGGGCCGCGGCCCTCGCGCTCGAGCCAGCCGAGGTACGCGTCGGCGTCGCGCGCGACGACGTCCGGCGTGAGCGAGCCGATCAGCGGCCTGACCTTGCCGAGCAGCTCGCTGCGCCGGTCGCCGTCGCCGATCAGCTCCTGCGGGACCACGGGCGTGCGCGCGTCGCGGTAGAAGACGTTGGGCGCGAGCACGAGGTAGCCGCGCGCCGCGATGCGGTCCGCCATCCGCTCGATCGCCGGGCGCAGCCCGAAGGCGTCCATCACCAGCAGGACGCCGGGATGGCGTCCGTCGCCGTCGGGCCGCGCCACGTAGGCGTCGGCCACGCCGTCCGGGGTCGTCACGTCGATCGTCTCACCGCTCATCGAGGCTCCTCCGCTCGTTCGCCACCGGACGCGAGCCTAGTACGGCGCGGCGGCGCGCTCAGCCGCCCCGAGGAACGCCAGCACGCGGTCGGGCTGGAAGCTCGAGGGATCGCCGTGCCGGCCCGCGGTCGGCACCACCGTGACCCTCGCCCCGCGGGCGCGGTACGCGGCCGCGCAGGCGTCCGTGTTCGTCGCCTTGGGCACCTCGGTGTCGGCCGGGCTCGCGAAGAACAGCATCGGCAGGCCGGCCAGCCGCGCCGGCACGACCGGGCTGAGGTGGCTCTCGTGCGGGAACGAGCCGCCGAACGCCGCCCGGATCGACGCCGCGTACTCGCCGAGCTCGTAGAGCGCGCGCAGGTCGCAGACCGGGAAGATCCCGATCCACGCCGCCGGCCGCACGTCGTCGACGATCCGCAGCCCGGCGAGGCCGCCCATCGACTGGGCGAGCACGACGATGCGCCGCAGCCCGCGCCGGTGCAGCCAGCGCACGAGCGCGAGGTAGTCCTCGACCGACGCGCGGTTCCCCCACGACGCCCTGCCGTGGGCGTCGCTGCCGGCGACCACGTACCCCGCCCGCAGCAGCGCGGCGACGACGTCGCGCTTGTCGAGGGCGGTGATCGCCGCGGCCTGGTCCTCGCCGTAGCCGTGCACGTAGAGCACGGCCGCCCCGTTCTGCCTCGCGCGCGGCAGGATCGCCAGCGCCCGCTGCCCACCGAGCACGAGG